>SLAD01000283.1 GCA_007126995.1 Kiritimatiellia bacterium
AACGCGATCGCGCTGGGCTTCAACGTCGCCGCCGAATCGGGCGCGAACCGCGCCGCCAAGCGCGAGGGCGTTGAAATCCGGCTCTACAGCATTATTTACGAGATGGTGGACGACATCCGACAGGCCATGACCGGCTTGTTGAAGCCGATGACAAAGGAGACCGTGATCGGCCAGGCGGAAGTGCGCCAAACCTTCGATATCGGCAAGACTGGACGCATTGCCGGTTGCATGATGGTCAGTGGCCGCGTGACGTCGAAGTCGCGGGCCCGGCTGAAACGCGATGGCGACATCGTCTACCAAGGCACCATCTCATCGCTGAAGCGATTTCAAAATGACGCCGCCGAGGTACGTGAGGGCCAGGAATGCGGTATTCGCCTCGACAAACACAGCGATTATGAAGCGGGCGATGTGATCGAGTTCTACGAGGTCCAGCAAGTCGCTCAGGAACTGTAATCCGGGACGCTTACGCGCTGATCGTTCGCCATCGCCTGCGCGATCGCGTCTGCATTCAACACGTAACGAGAGTAGAGCATGCCAAGTCAACGCATCAAACGAGTCAACGAACTTCTCCGCCGTGAAATCGCGGCCTATCTGTATCGTCTCATCAATGAAGGCGGCTTTGATATGTCCGCGGTCACGATTACCCATGTGGTCACCGCGCCCAACCTGCGGCATGCCCGTGTGTTTGTCTCCATTCGCGAGCATGAGTTCGAACGACACGACATGATTGACACGATTCAAAGTCATCGCTTGGCGATGCAGAAACATATTAATCAGACGCTCCATCTGAAGTACACTCCCCACCTGGAGTTCGAGCTGGATGAATCGATCGAGCAAGGAGATCGCGTCTTGAATCTGATTTCTGAACTGGAAGAGCAATATGGCACAACAACCGACGAACCAACCGATCCAGAATCCGACACAGACGAGACGGGGCCGTCGTCGCCAACATCGCACTGATCCGTATGACGGCATACTGCTGGTTGACAAGCCCAGCGGGATGACCTCGCACGATGTGGTGGACAAGTTGCGCTATCACTTTCGGCTGCGCAAAGTCGGACACGGTGGCACCCTCGACCCCATGGCCACCGGATTGCTGATTATCCTGTTGGGCAAAGGCACGAAGTTATCCCAGCGCATCATGGGCACGGACAAGGAATACGATGGCGTTATGCGCCTGGGCATCGCAACCGATTCACAGGACGCTGACGGAGAAGTGCTCGAAGAAAAGGATGCGTCCGCCGTCACCCGTGAACAGGTGCTGGAAGAAATGAACCAGCGGCGCGGGGACCAAATGCAAATGCCGCCCATGGTTTCGGCCATCAAGAAAGATGGTGTGCCGTTGTACAAAATGGCGCGCAAGGGGCAAACCGTTGAGCGCGAGCCGCGCCTGATCCATGTCTACCGCTTCGATCTACTCGATTACAACAATCCCGATATCACCTTCTCACTAAAATGCACCAAAGGCACCTATGTTCGAACGCTCTGCCATGATATCGGTGAATCGCTCGGCTGTGGCGCGCACTTGGCCGCGCTGCGTCGTACGGGGATCGGGAATCTCCATGTCGACCATGCCACGCCTTTGGATACGCTGTTGGCAGGCACTGTGGAGGAACTGGGCGAGAAGGTCGTCCCGATTTACGCTTTTTCAGCCGAGTAAATGGCCATGCAAGTACTCAATCATTGGGAAGCGTATCACCATCGCGACTGCGAGAAACCACTCGTTTTGGTGATCGGCGCATTCGACGGCATACATATCGGCCATCAGGCGCTGATCCGTGAAGCCGTTGAGCGCGCGCGTGAACTCGATGGCGTCGCCTGGCTATTAACTTTTGATCCGCATCCGTCACGCATCTTGCGCCCGAAAGAAGCGCCCCCGCTACTCACCTCTACCCGGCATAAACTCCGCCTGCTCGAAGAGCATCAACTGAACGGCGTAATCGTTCACCCCTTCAACGCCGCGCTTGCCGCGCTGTCGCCCAGCGCGTTTTGCGATGCCCTTTGCGCAGCTCTCCCCCATTTACATACCGTGATCGTGGGAACCAACTGGCGGTTCGGGCATCGGGCCAGCGGCGACGTCGATACCCTGCGGGGATTGGCAACCGACCGCGGCTTCGCGGTACACGTCCCGGAGCCCGTACCGTGGCAGGACGACCTCGTCTCCAGCACGCGCATTCGCGAGGCCGTTGAGGCGGGTGATTTTACGTCAGTGGAAGCGATGCTCAGTCGCCCCTTCAGCCTGCTCGGGAACGTCACGACGGGCAAACAATACGGACGTGAACTGGGTTTCCCAACCGCCAATATACGCCTCCAAGATGAAGCGCGTCCGCCCGTAGGCGTGTATGCTGTCTATGCCCTGTATGAAGGTGAACGCCACAATGGTGCCGCCTATCTCGGGCTGCGCCCCACCGCGCATGGCGAGCATTCGCATCACTTACTCGAAGTCCATCTCTTCGATGTATCGATTGATCTATACGATCAGGAAATTGAGGTCTTCTTCGTGCAATACATCCGGGGCGACCAGTTCTTCACGAACCATGACGACTTGCGCGCGCAAATCGGCCGCGATGTCGAAACGGCGCGGGCTGTCTTTACCTAAAGCAGGGATAAGGCGTCCACATCCATCGCGTACCGGACGCCACGCGGCCATTTGTATTCGCTCAGTATCTGTCGAAGCGGATCCGTCACCTTTCGCACACGCGGCGTCCGGAACATCAGTTGATAGCGGTAATCGCCTTTAACCCGGGCAATCGGTGCCGGCGCAGGCTCGCCATAAATGACCTGCTGATCCAACTGTGGTTTAAGTGTTGCTAGAACCCGCTCGCAGGCATGCAGCACCGTGTTTTCATCCGCTCCGCGCACGGTCAAACTGATCAGGTGCGCAAAGGGCGGATACTTCAGTTCCCGGCGATATTCGATTTCTTGATCAAAGAAGCGCTCATAGTCCAGTTGCCGCGCCGCCTGAATTGCGGGATGAAAAGGCGTGAACGTCTGCACAATTACTTCGCCTTCGACGTCACCTCGTCCGGCCCGACCTGCCACCTGGGTCAGTAGCTGGAATGTGCGTTCACCGGCCCGGAAGTCCGGCATATGTAAGGCGATATCGGCATTGATCACCCCCACCAGGGTCACATTGGGGAAGTCCAAGCCCTTCGCAATCATCTGTGTCCCCAACAGAATATCGATTTCGCCGGCCCGAAAGGCGCCCAGCAATTCACTGTAGGCCTCCTTGCGCGTCGTCGTATCCGCGTCCATGCGCTTCACGCGGGCTTTGCTGAACAAGGTCGACACGACGTTTTCGACCCGCTGCGTTCCGAGACCGCCGTAGCGGAAATCGGGATCCTGACATTCTGGATTCGGGCAGCGGGCAGGTACGCGCTGGATGCCACCGCACAAATGACATCGCAGGTCGTGCGTGGTCTTGTGATAGGTCATACTGATACTGCACAGACTACACTCCGCCACATAGCCGCACTTCGGACACATTAGTGAAGTCGCGTAACCGCGCCGATTCAGGAACAGGATCGTCTGCTCGCCGCGTGACAGACGGTCCTGGATCGCCTCCATCAGCTCGCGGGAAAGCACGTTCAACTTCCCTTCCCGCTCCATTTCCAAGCGCATATCCACCACTTGAATCATGGGCATTTTACGGTGATCCACACGGGCCGGCATATGCGCCAAGGCATACTTTTTGCAATGCGTGTTATGCACCGATTCCAAGCCCGGCGTGGCGGACCCGAGCACCACGGCACAGTTTTCCATCCGACCTCGCACCACGGCGACGTCCCGCGCGTTGTAGCGGGGAGCCTCTTCCTGCTTGTAGCTCTGCTCATGCTCCTCGTCGACGACGATCAATCCCAGCTTCTCAATCGGCGCGAACAGGGCGGAGCGCGCCCCGATCGCGATCCGGGCGCGACCGTCGCGGATGCGGTGCCATTCATCGTGGCGTTCTCCCCCCGACAAATGACTGTGCAGGACGGCCACCACATCCCCGAAGCGGGCCCGGAATCGTTCGACGGTCTGCGGCGTCAACGCAATCTCGGGAACCAATACGATGGCGCCCTGCCCCGCATCGAGCACGGCTTGTAGCGCCTGCAGATAAACCTCGGTCTTGCCGCTGCCCGTCACGCCGAAAAGCAAGGTGACGGCAGGATCAAGCGTTTGGATTGATTGTAGAATCTGGTCCAACGCAGCGCGCTGTTGCGGCATCAAAGTGAGCGGCTCCGTCGGCACCACCTCGTAGCGCTCGAACGGGTTACGATCAACCGCCAACGGCTCCAGCTTTAGCCACTCTTTCTTGGCTAAGGCCCGCACCACGGCGGCACTTTCACCGGTTTCCTGCGCCAAGCGAGGCAGCGTAATGAAGGGCTCCTTCGACAGAAATTCCAGTACGCGCGCTTGTTTCGGTGCCCGCTTCTTCAGCGCCGCCCATTCCGTTTCCGGTAACGGCAGCGGTACGGTCACCGACACGTGCAACACCTGCTTAAACTTTCGACTGGTGCGACGCACCACGCTCGGCAACACGGTGCGCACGGCTTGTTCCAAGGGACAGACATAGTAGGCCGCCATCCAGCGAGCCAATTTGACAATGGTCTCGGTGATCAAGGGTTGATCACCAACGATGCGCTGAATCGGTTTCAGCTTGTCGTGCGACGAGCTTTCCGGCAGGCCCACGACATAGCCGGTAATCTTGCGCGGGCCAAACGGCACGATCACTTGCGAACCGATCCGTACCGCTCTTTGCAGCGAAGACGGAATGCTATAGTCGAATTCCTTGTCCAGCGCGATTTCGACGATCACGCGTGCGATTGATCCGGGTGTCGCAGGCGACGTCACTCACCAATCACCTTAATCAGCGCCCGTTTCTTCCGCTTACCATCGAGCTCGTAATAGAAGATTTGCTCCCAGGGGCCGAAATCGAGCTTTCCATCCGTGATCGCCACGACCACCTCACGGCCCATGATGGTGCGTTTCAGGTGGGCATCGGCATTATCTTCAAACCCGTTATGCGCATATTGCGAGTGCGGTTTTTCAGGGGCCAACTTCTCCAACCACTTCTCGTAATCCGAATGCAGACCACTCTCGTCGTCGTTGATAAACACGCTGGCGGTGATGTGCATGGCGTTGACCAAGACCATACCCTCACTAACGCCACTGGCATCGACGGCGGACTGGACCTCGGAGCTGATGTTCACCAAACCACGACGTTTGGGGATATTGAACCATAATTCTTTGCGGTAGGATTTCATGCCTTTTCTCCTCGGTTAGGTTTCATAGGATTGGCGCCCGTGCATGGCGCGGGCGAGCGTGACGGGATCGGCATACGCGATGCCGCTACCGGCCGGTATGCCGAAGGCCAAACGCGTCACCTGCACGCCTAGCTGTTCCAACTGCTGATGCAGAAAACTGGTGGTGGCGTCGCTTTCGACATCGGAATCAAAAGCCAGAATCACTTCGCGCACCTCTCCTTCACGAATGCGATCCAGCAGCGCCGTTACCTGCGCGGGCGGAATGTCCTGGCCTTGCATGGGCGAGAGTTTGCCCATCATGCAAAAGTACAGTCCGCGATACGAACCGGCGGCTTCCAATTGCTGAATGCTTTGCGGGTCTTCCACCACACATAGCTGTGATCGATCGCGCCGCGCGTCCGCACACAGGGTGCAGGGATCCTCTGTCTTTAACGTCAAATTGCCGCAGGCGGAACAACAGACCACTGTCGACTCGAGTTCGGTCAGCGCCTGTGCCAAGTCCCGCGCCAGCCCCTTGCGGTCCGTAGCGATCCGGTAGGCCATCCGTTCGGCCGAGCGACGCCCCACGCCCGGTAGCCGGGCCAGGCGCGCGATAACTTGTTGCATGGGTTCCAATGACTTCATGGGATCAGCCTATCAAACGAGCGCGGCATCGCCTATTTCATTTCGTTAGGCCAGCAAATCCCCCGGCTGCCAGGGATGGCCGCACAGGTAGGCTTTGCCGGACATGACCTTCTTGCCCTCCGGCTGGACCTCCAGCAGGCGCAGCAAGCCCGAGCTAGTCGCAATCACCGGGCCTTCTGCGTCGCACGATACAACCGTGCCGGGCGCCTCCGAGGTTTCAGTCTCGATCGGCTCCGTTTTCCATACCTTCAGCAGGCCTTTGCTAGTCTCCGTAAATCCGCCCGGCCATGGCGTAAAACCACGAATCCGGTTGTGAATCACCTTGGCGGGCAGCTGCCAGTCAATCCGGCCATCCTCTTTCCCCAGTTTGTAGACCGTGGTGGCCGCCTCTTCGTCTTGTGACTGACGCACGGCCTTGCCCGCTGCAATCAAGTGCAAGGCATCGACCAAGAGTTCCGCGCCGATCTCCGCCAGTCGCGGCGTCAGTGTCAACGTGGTGTCCTCCGGGTCAATCAGGACGCTGCGCTGCAAAATGATGTCCCCGGCA
>SLAD01000246.1 GCA_007126995.1 Kiritimatiellia bacterium
CTGCTGGCCGCAGCGGTCGATCGTCGAGGACTAGACACCGCAAAGGAACTCGCGCGCTGGCGGCAGGTGGCCGAAAAAATGCACATCCCCCGCTATAAGCAATATGGCGATGTGCTGGCGCACAACGACCTGTACTTGCAGCTTGACCCCTTTGCCAAAGAGGATCTGGATCGCGATCTGGATATCCCCATCGAGCGGAAATGGACGATCGATTGGATTTGGCGTAAGAACCTGATCAAACAGCCGGACGCCCTGCTGGCCATGTTTCTGCACCGCGAACGGTTTTCCGTCGAAGAGAAACTGCGCAACTACCTGTTCTACGAGCAGCGCACCATACACGGCTCGTCCCTCTCCCCCAGCATCCACTCGATACTGGCCACGGAAGTGGGCCTGCACGAACAGGCCTATGCCTATTACCTCTGGGCGGCGCGGCTGGATCTGGACAACTTCAACAACAACACGGAAGAGGGATTGCACATCTCGTCCATGGCCGGCACCTGGTTGACGATCGTGTACGGGTTCGGCGGACTGACGGTGCAGGATGATGCCCTTGATATCCGCCCGGTAATTCCAGCCGCATGGAACGCCTACTCGTTCAAGATCAATTATCGCTCCCGCTTGATTCAAGTGTGTGTGGACAAACGCGAAACCGTGTGTCACCTGCTGAAAGGCGAACCGATCGAATTGAAGTTGTATGGTCGGTCCGTCACGTTGAACCCGGACCAGCCCTGTCGCGCCACCCTGCCGAAGGCGTTTCTGGAGCGTCCGAAACCGGAGGCCGTGATTTTCGATCTGGACGGGGTCGTGACCGACACGGCGCGATTCCATTACCTCGCCTGGAAGGAAATTGCGGATCGCGAAGGCATCCATTTTGACGAAACCATCAACGAGCGCTTGAAGGGGGTCAGTCGTCGCCGCAGCTTGGAAATCATCCTCGAACGGGCGGACCGCACCTACACGGAAGCGGAAATGTGCGCGATGGAGGAAGAGAAGAACGGACGGTACATCGAAATGTTGAACGAGTTGACGGCCGATGACGTATTGGAAGGCATTCGCGCATTTGTCGATGAGCTAAAGGCCCACCACATCAAGACAGCCATCTTCTCCGCCAGTCGCAACACGGACCGGATTCTGGATCGGCTGGGCTATCGCGACGCCTTTGATGTGGTCGTGACCGGGAATGATGTGAAGCAGACCAAACCGGATCCGGAAGGCTTCCTGTTGGCTGCCGAGAAACTCGGCGTAAAACCGGAATCCGCCGTCGTCATCGAAGATGCAGAAGCGGGCGTGGAAGCGGCGGCGCGGGCCGGGATGAAGAGCATTGGCATCGGCGATAAACTGCTGCTGCATCGGGCCTGGTACACGCTATCCCATACGCAGCACCTGACCCTCAATCGCGTGCGGATGTTGTTCTAGAGATTTGGCAACGCTTCGCCCGCGTCAAAGCCCGCCAACAGAAGCTGGGTCGCATGGTGGCGGCTCTTGACCTGCTGATCGCCTCCACCGCGCTGGTGCATGGCTGGACGGTCGCCACCCTGAACCATGCGGATTTTTCGAAAATCGAATCCCTCAAATGGCAGGACTGGAGTGTATAAACCGCCCGTCGACCGTTAACCTACAAACGCACGGTCCATTTGGCAGTCAGGGACAGGGAACATTTTGCAACCGCGTGATTTCCAACGATTGGGGAAATATGCTTTATCAAGTTCCAACTGTGGTAATCCACTTGTTCACACTTTGCAAAGTGTGAGTATCTTCGGCGAGAGCCGTACCTGTAGACTTCCCATGCGCAGGTGTACTAGCAAGAGCACGTGCACAGGGACGGGCAGAGTAGGCTTTGTCACTCAACGATGGCCTGGACGCTACCATAGGGTGTCAAGGCGCGGTGTATGGGTCTGTATTGTTGGCTTGACGCGGCAGGGCACGTCTTGGCACGGTTCGACACCATGTTGCATATTTCAAAGGCGGTGATCACGGCGGCGGGCAAGACACAGCGGGCCCTGCCTTTGCAGACGTTGGTGGACCGGGACGGTGAACCGAAATCCGCCTTGCGCATTATCCTCGATGAGGTGCTCGATGCGGGCGCGCGCGATATCGCATTGGTCATTGCGCCAGGCGATCAAAAAGCCTACGAGGAAGCCGCTGGCGATGCCGCAGGGCGCTTGACGTTTATCGAGCAGAAAACCCCGCTTGGTTATGGCCACGCCCTGCTGGCGGCTCGCGCTTTCATCGAGTCGCAACCGTTTCTCCACTTGGTCAGCGATCATTTGTACGTAAGCGCCATCGAAGCGGGTTGCGCCCGCCAATTGGTGGAGGTGGCCAAAACACACGAGTGCGCGGTATCCGCCGTGCAAGCCACCCGGGAGAACAGCATTGGCTTGTACGGGACCATTGGAGGCCGTCCGGTAACCGGGTCCACGTCCGTATACGAGGTGGAATGCGTTTTGGAGAAACCCACCCCCACGCTGGCGGAACAACGCCTGGCTGTGCCCGGAATGCGCGCAGGGCATTACCTTTGTTTCTTCGGTATGCATGTCTTGACCCCCTCGGTTATAGACCTGCTGGCGCAGGAGGCGGAACGGTCCAATGCGTCTGTTCCGCTGCAATTGTCCCCGTCCTTGTCGCGCTTGGCGGAGCGCGAAAAATACGTGGCGTGCACGTTACAGGGGAATCGCTACAACATCGGGCAACGGTACGGCCTCTTCATGGCGCAATTGGCCTTGGCCCTGCACGGCGCCGACCGGGAGTGGGTACTGGCGAATCTGGTGGAATTGCTGGCCACACGTCCCCACTAACCCCATGGCTCTCGACCTCATTGATTTGATCACGACGGACAATGAAACGGTCCGTAACCGCTCCATGGACGCCCTCTGCCGTGCCGCCACGGGGGACGAACTACTGGCGGAAACCGCGCGGCTCGACCGCTTCTGGCGCGAGCAAGACAACCTCTATGCCCGCGTCCGGGCGCTCTTCTTCCTATATGCCATCCATCGCTTCCACCTTCCCGGCCGACCGGAACTCGCGCGCGGCAAGAGCCGCGTCCCGTACGAAGGCTACAGGCATCTGCTCGCTCGCCGTTTCGAAGAGGCGATAGACCATTTCCAATCCGCCGCGCGCGCCGACGGACTATCCGATAATAGCGCCTCCGCCTTGGCCAGCGCGTACCATTTGCTCGCCTTCCAAACGCTGGCGAATCAGGTTCGGCGCAGTGTGCGCACGCTGGCCGGAAACCAATGGATGTTTCGCATGGGACATCCGGACGACCACCCCCTCCACATGGTCGCTGCGCTTCGCACACCGGATGCGCAGGGACTGTATCCCATGCTGCATGAAAAAACGCCGGTGCGCATGGATCTCTCGCACAGCGCGTGGAGCGATATCTTTTTCCTCGGCATGGATTATCCCGAAGGCGCTCGTGTGCTCAACGTGTCCATCGACCTCGGCGTACGAGGCAGGGATCCGAAACCGCGCCCGCCGGTCGAGGCGTTCCTGCGTGTGATTGACGAGCCGGTGCTCCGGCTGGCCAGTATTGACCTTGGGGTATGCGCCGACGTGCAATCGCTGGCGGAGGTTTTTGATTTTGCCCGCGACTACCTGGGCTTGCTGAAAGCGGCCCTCATTGCTTCCGGGCTGATTCCGCCGGGGCTGGAGGGCAGCGCCCTGTCCCTGCGCGATGTGCTGGCGAGGGTGGTCGGCCCCGGCCGGGGGCTGGAGCTGGTCAGTCAGGTAAATGGCATTCCGAAAGGCTCTCGTCTGGCTGTTTCTACAAACCTGCTGGCGGCGCTGATCGCCGTATGCATGCGGGCCACGGGCCAGACATCCTCCCTGACGGGCCCACTGGAGGAATCCGAGCGACGCCTCATTGCCGCACGGGCCATTCTGGGCGAATGGCTGGCCGGCAGTGGCGGCGGCTGGCAGGACTCCGGAGGCGTATGGCCAGGCATCAAATTGATTGGCGGCGAGCGCGCCTATCCGGGCGATCCAGCCTACGGAATAAGTCGCGGCTCCCTGTTGCCCCGCCATCGCTTGCTGGGGGCGGACGAGGTCAGTACGGCCGTGCGCGAAAAACTGCAGCATTCGCTGGTGCTCGTCCACGGAGGCATGGCGCAGAATGTCGGCCCGATTCTTGAAATGGTGACGGAAAAATACCTGCTTCGTGCGGAACCGGAATGGACGGCGCGCCAACAAGCCGTGGAACTGCTGGACGTGATCCTGGACCGCTTACGCGCCGGCGACATCCACGCATTGGGCCAGGCGACGACGGATAATTTTTTCGGTCCGATTCAGACGATAATTCCATGGGCCAGCACCTTGTATACGGAAGCGCTGATTCAACGCGCGCGCGCACGGCTGGACGCGCGGCTCTGGGGCTTCTGGATGCTGGGCGGCATGAGCGGTGGCGGCATGGGGTTCATGGTAGACCCGCGGATCCATGACGAGGCCAAGGATGTGCTGCTGGAGACCATGAGCGGTCTGAAGCAGGAACTGGCCTACGCGTTGCCGTTTGCCATGGATCCCGTGGTCTATGATTTCGCCATCAACGAGCACGGCACGGTGGCGCAGCTTCGCGAAGGGGAGGACGCTACCCTTGCCCCGGCCTACTATGCCATGATGGTACCGCGCTGGTTGCGCATGGATCCCCGGCGCCTCCCGGCCGCGCGGCGCAATGAGTTACGTTTGCTGGGCCGTGTCAGCGCGGAACGCGCGGCATTCAGCGATTTGGTGCATCAACTATTTCACCGGATGTTGCCCGGCACCGAAACCGAAAACGCGGCAGGGGAATCCCTTCAGCGCTGGTTAAGCCGTATCGGTTTCGATGCGGCGCAGCAGGAAGCCATTCGACGGGACCTGCGGTCGGGTCATCTGGGGCTGGCCCAAAACCGCCTCCCCGCCACCACCCTGATCGAAGACGTGCGACCGGAGGACGTGATCGACGGGCGCGAACCGCCATCCCGCGACGTCAGCAATGCCGGCGCCGCCGCCTTGCGCGCGGGCGAAGTGGCGGTGGTCACCCTGGCCGCCGGAACAGGCAGTCGCTGGACCCAAGGAGCGGGCGTGGTAAAGGCCCTGCATCCATTCTGTAAACTGGCCGGTCGGCACCGTCATTTTATCGAGGTGCACCTGGCCAAAAGCCGTCGCCGGGCGCAGGAAGCGGATTGTCCTATCCCACATGTCTTTACCACCAGCTACCTCACCCACGATCCGATCGAGCAGCATCTGCAACGGACCCGACGCCATGATTACGAAGGACCGCTCCATCTCTCTGCAGGCCGAGCCGTCGGGATTCGCATGATCCCGATGCTGCGCGACCTGCGCTTCCTGTGGGAGGAAACCGCGCATCAACGCTTGGACGAACAGGCGGAAAAAATGCGCGACAGCCTGCATAACGCCTTGATTGAATGGGCGCGGCAACAAGGCGAAGGCGCGGACTACACCGATAACCTTCCCGAACAGTGCCTGCATCCGGTGGGGCACTGGTACGAGCCGACCAACCTGCTCTTGAACGGGACCCTGCATCGCCTGCTCGTCGAGCGACCGCAATTGAAATGGTTGATGATGCATAACATTGACACCGTCGGCGCGGACGTGGACCCCGCTCTGCTGGGCCGCCATATCGCATCGAACGCCACGCTCACCTTTGAAGTGGTCCAGCGGCGAATAGAGGATCTCGGTGGCGGCCTGGCCCGGGTCAACGGTCGTCCACGCATCGTGGAAGGGCTGGCGTTGCCGCGCGAAGATATTGAGTTCAGCCTCACGTATTACAACAGCATGACCACGTGGATGACGATTGACGGACTCCTCGCGGTGTTCGGATTGAACCGCGCGGACTTAACCAACACCGACCGCGTGGCCGCAGCCATCCGCAGGTTAGGTGCGTCCATCCCCTCCTACATCACGATCAAAGAGGTGAAGAAACGATGGGGGCACGGACACGAAGACGAGTTTCCTGTATCGCAATACGAGAAATTGTGGAGCGACATGAGCGCGCTGCCCGATGTCGCCTGCAGCTACGTGGTCGTCCAGCGCCCGCGTGGCCAGCAACTCAAGGATCAGGCGCAGTTGGACGGATGGCTGCGGGACGGCTCGGCCGCTTACGTGGAGGCGCTTTGCGCGTTTGAGCCAGTGTCTCCATGAGCACCGCTTTTAGAGCGGTTTAAATAAATGTGTAGCCGCGTCCTGCCTGCTCGCCTACGGCGGGTTAGGACGTGGATTCCTGTTCGCTCGGGAAGAACATCCACCGCCTAACGGCGGCGGCTACGGGATTACTTTAAATGCTCCAGGAGCCCATTGAAAAAGTCTTATGTCGCTTTTAAGCCACCGCCTAACGGCGGCAGCTACAAGA
>SLAD01000065.1 GCA_007126995.1 Kiritimatiellia bacterium
GGCCCCACTCGCCCGGCAGGCGAATGGTCAACTCGGATAGTCCGCCAGCCGGGATGATTTGCTCGACCGCAAAGGACCCTTGCGGATTATGAGGGTCTGCATTGCTGATGTAAGCATCTCGAATCGTGAACCCTTCCAGTGACGTGTCCGCATCCGGATTGGATAGGGGCAACACGCCATAATGCCGAAGCGCCCAGGCGTCATCAATGCCATCACCCGCGCTGTCGAAGCCATGCAACAGGAACACCTGCGGATGCCCGTTGACATCCTCTCGAATCGAAGCCACGGCCAGATAGTCCAAGCTGAAGGCATCCCCCCAATTATCCTCACTCAACGTCATCGGCTAAGCTGGGTGGAGTAACACGCGCCAAACGGATATGGGCACGGCCGTTCGGTGTATTCGTTGTGGCGTAGGCGACATACGGTTGACCGTCCTGCGCGATATCCAAGCTCACGTCCAATGCCGGGCCAACGCTACTCGAAACCCAGGCACCCGAACTGCGCGTCGAATACTGAATCTGTGATTCCACGATGGTCGCGATATGGGGATGCCCCTGCGAGTCCACCGCCAAAGACACCGTCTCCCCTGCTCCGACCAACTCTTCGGGTATTATCAGCATGCCTCGCTCATGAAGACTTTGATAGTAGATTTGCCCGCCCCGTGAGTAGGCAATATGTAGTCGCCCTCGATCATCACCGCGAAGCCGAACACTCGCCTCGCCGACTTCATTACTGGTCAACTGCAAAATACGGGGTGTCGCGGCACTGGCAACCGCAGTATTGGAGAGGAGTATCATCGCCAGCATACAGAGCGCATGCATCAAGCGCCGAGCACAGCAGACTGCTTGAGCACGCGCAATGACTGAATTAATTATTGAAGTTATCCTCATTAAACCTCCGACTTTTAAAGCGTGAGATATCTCGCCACAAATGTCGACCCTTAGGAGCAGAAATAATCGAAGACATCAAACCACGATTGCTTTATCCTGCTAAGCATCAAGCACATCGCGTTGAGAACAAAGGAATCAATATAAATAGCTTCAAAACGCTCGCAGGAGAACTCGCATGAAAAAGAGGGATATCGTCGAGATCGTGTTCATCGGCATGGGGCTCCACTTTGCCCTGCGCTTCGTGCAAAGCTTCCTGAACATTTTCTATTATCTCACCAGCGCCGAAGTGGAATTTGTCAACCGCACACAGGGCTTGCTGTTTTCCCTGCTCTATTCGGGCACGCTGCTCCTGCTCAGCTATCTGTTGCTGATCCAGCGACCAGCCCTACTGGATCGCGTGCTCCCACGGGCCGACGATGTCACCGTTGTGATCCCTGACGGGCTGATCGCGCTGACCTCCTATGGCTTCTGGATCCGACTGGTTGGCATCGTGTTGTTCCTCGTTTCGGCCGTTCAAGCGCTCAGTCATTTATCGATGGAGTTAGCCATCCATCGCGATGTTGTGATGGGATCATTTCGGATGCACCAGACGATGCAAGCGTTGATCTCCGCCGCCTTGGCGCTGGTCATCGTTTGGAAAGCCGAATGGATAGAGAACAGGCTCGTGAGTAGAAATGAGGCGCCAGACGGCGACAACGACGATTGATTTGTCTGTTCACTCATCGCCGGTTCCGGCTGTACCGCCACGGGTCCACGTGCTTACGGGCTTCTAGATTTTACAAAAGCACGACCTGATGCATCGCAGCAGCCGCACATCCATCATGCTTTCCCTGATAGTCGGCCATTTCCCGCATCCAAGGTTGCCCCTCGACGCGAAATCATTTACGCTGCAACGGAATTGCATTTGTATTGAACAGGAAAGGATGAACAGCATGAGAAATTGGCGAACACTTGCAGTCGTTGGCATGTCATTGGTATTGGCGCACAGCGCGTTTGCAGAGGACATCATAGACTACGAAGCAACCGCTGATTCCGAAGCTGCATCCGTCATCGAAGAAGGTGTTCAGGAAGCGGACACCGCATTAGCAGAAAAGGAGAATCCCGTGGTCACGATTAAAACCAGCAAAGGCGATATCGTCGTCGAATTATTCCAGGACGAAGCCCCGATCAGCGTTGAAAACTTCCTCCGTTATGTGGACGAAGGCTTCTATGAAAAGACGATATTCCATCGCGTCATTCCCAACTTCATGGTTCAAGGGGGCGGCTTTACCGCAGATATGAACCAGAAATCCACCCATGAGCCGATTCGTAACGAGGCCACCAATGGGTTGCGGAATGAGCGCGGCACGCTGGCCATGGCGCGCACGCAGGTGGTCGATAGCGCCACCAGTCAGTTTTTTATCAACGTGGCGGACAACGCGTTCCTGAATCACACGGCGCCCAACCCACGTGGCTTCGGCTACGCCGTCTTCGGACGCGTGACCGAGGGCATGGATGTGGTGGACGCTATCGTCTCCGTGCGTACGGGGCGCAGCGGCCCGCACTCGGATGTTCCCGTTGAACCGATCGAAATACTGGAAGTCACCCGTAACTAGGAAATAAATCATGATCCCCACCCGCCCGCTGTATGTCCCGCCACCCTACCAGGATTCGGCCGAGCGCGGCCGCGTCATTCTGCGGGATGGCACTACGGCCACCATCCACGTCGCCTCGTCGACCGATGAGCCGGCGCTGATCGACTTCTTTAAACGGCTGTCGCCCGAATCGCGACGCAGCCGCTTCTTCTCCGACAGCAAGCCCGGCGAGTCGGCGATCGGGCAAATGTGCGATGACAGTGATCCGAAACGCGTCCTGACCATGATCGTGACGCGCTTGTCCGGCTCGGGCGAAGAGCGGATCATTGCGACCGGCTCGTATTTCGCGGTGGACGAGACGAAGGCCGAGGTGGCCGTAACCGTCGAAGATGCCTCGCAGGGCAAAGGGTTGGGCACGCTGCTGCTCGAGCGCATGTCGTTGCTTGCCATTCAGCATGGTTTCACGGAATTTCGCGCCATCACGGATGCGAATAACAAGGCCATGCTGGAGATCTTCCGCGGCTCCGGCTTCCCGGTGACGGAACGCTATGAAGACGGTTTTGTGACCGTAGAATTCTCGGTGTTGCCGGGCGCGGACAGCGTTGCGAAAACGGAAATGCGGGACCGCTTGTTTACGGCAGCCTCCATCCGACCCTTCTTTAAACCGGCTTCGGTGGCGGTCGTCGGCGCCTCGCGCAAACCGTCCGCGATCGGCTACCGCATCATGGAAGGCCTCGTGCTGAGTCGTTTCCAAGGTTGTATCTATCCGATCAATCCGAAAGCGAAAGTGATTTGTTCGATGCGCGCGTACGCGTCGATGCGCGATCTGCCGGAACCGGTTGATCTGGCCGTGATTGTGGTGCCGAAGGCATTGGTCATGAGCGCAGTGGACGACTGCGCCGCCTGCGGTGTACGGGCGCTGATCGTGATTTCCGCCGGATTCGCGGAGACCAATGAGGAAGGCCGCGCCCTGCAAGAGGCGCTGGTCGAAAAAGCGCGCGGCTACGGCATGCGCATCATCGGCCCCAACTGCCTCGGCCTCCTGAACACGGATCCGGAAGTCTGCCTGAACGCCTCGTTTTCGCCGGTCTTCCCGCCCCACGGGACGGTGGCGATGTCGTCGCAAAGCGGCGCCCTTGGCCTCGCCATTCTGGCCTTGGCGAAGCGGCTGAATTTGGGTCTGTCCACCTTTGTCAGTATCGGCAACAAAGCCGATGTGTCGGGTAACGATCTGTTGCAGTACTGGGAAGGCGACGAGATGACCAACGTCATCCTGCTGTACATGGAATCGATCAAGAACCCGCGCCGCTTTGCGCGGATCGCGCGACGGGTCAGCCGTAGCAAGCCGATTGTCTGCGTGAAGGGCGGCCGCACCTCGGCGGGGCGCCGCGCGGCGGGTTCGCACACCGCTGCTTTGGCCGCGGCCGATACCCCCGTGGAGGCGCTGTTCCAGCAAACCGGCGTGCTGCGCTGCGACACGTTGGAAGAAATGTTCGACCTCGCCGCCGCGCTGGCGGAGCAACCTTTGCCACAAGGCAAGCGGGTTGCGATTGTCACCAACGCGGGCGGCCCCGGCATCCTTTGCTCGGACGCTTGTGAGGCGGGCGGTCTGGAAGTGCCTGTGCTGAGTGACGATGTGCAGGAGTATTTGAAGACGTTTCTACCTGCGGCCGCAGCGGTTGGCAATCCGGTCGACATGATTGCCTCGGCGCCGCCCGAACATTTCCGGCAGACGGTCGAGAGCGTCCTGTTAAACGACGGCATCGACATGATGGTCGTTATTTACATTCCCGTCGGCACCGCCAAGAACACGGCAATCAATGCCGCGATTGAAGAGGGCGTGGCCAGTGCGCGCGCAAAGGGGGCCGATCAAAAGCCGGTACTGGCCTGCTTGATGGTAGAGGAAGGTGTGCACGCACCCTTGCGTGTCGGCGAGGATGAACGGATGCCCGTGTATGCCTTTCCCGAATCTGCCGCCCGCGTGTTCAGCAAGATTGGAGAGTACGCGGCCTGGCTACGCGAGCCGTTGGGTATGATTCCGGAATTCACGGATATCGACACCGCGCGCGTCCGCGCCATTTGCCGCAACGCGCTCTCTACCCGCGGATCGGGCTGGCTTTCGACCGAGGAAACCCGGGATGTCTTGAGCGCCTATCGCCTGCCCGTCGGGGAAGGCGGCGTGGCGAAGTCTGCCGATGAAGCCGTCGCGCTGGCGGAACAGATCGGTTATCCCGTCGCGGTCAAACTGGCTTCGTTGACGATTGTGCACAAGTCGGACATGGGTGGCGTCTATTTGAAGCTGCAAACGGCCGACGCCGTGCGAAATGCCTTCAATGATATTCAACAGAAGCTCAAGGCGATGGATCAACTCGACGCCATGGAGGGTGTGCTGGTTCAGCCCATGGTCAGTGGCGGCGTGGAAGTGATGGTGGGCGTGACCGGGGACCCAGTCTTCGGGCCACTGGTCGCCTTCGGTTTGGGCGGTGTCCACGTCGAAGTGCTCGCCGATATTTGTTTCCGCGTGACGCCGCTAACGGATCAAGACGTTGACAAGATGGTGAAGGAGATTCGAGGTCATCGCCTATTGGAAGGCTACCGCGGACATCCGCCAGCGGATATTGATGCGATCAAGGAAATCTTATTACGCATCTCGCTGTTGGTTGAGGATGTGCCGGAAATCTTCGAGCTGGACCTTAACCCGATCTTCGCATTGGAACCCGGCAAAGGATGCCGCATCGTGGATGCCCGGATTCAGGTTGAGCCGGATCCGTTCCAGCAGCCACCGCGCAAACTCAGCTAGCGGCGATCTGACACAGTTAGAGGGGGATCATGTCGCGCAACACGCCAGTCCGGGCATTCGTGCTGCTTGCGGTAGCCTTTTGGCTCTTGCCCGCATCGGCATGGGCCTTTTCGATGGCTCAGGATGGGGACTACGCGGCGGATCCGATCCTGAAGCTGATCATGGATTTGGCAATCATTCTGGTGGTTGCCAACTTCGCCGGTTACTTGTGCCGCCGCTATCTTCACCTACCCAACGTGATTGGCGAGGTGTGCGCCGGCATCGCGATCGGTCCCTATGCGCTTGGCGCGATTGACTGGCCGGTAATCGGGCCGCTCTTCCCGCTGGCGGAGGGCCTGATTCCGGTATCCACCGAGCTGTACGGAATAGCCGTGCTCGCCTCGATCCTGCTGCTCTTCATGTCGGGGTTGGAAACGGATGTGGCGATGTTCATCCGGTACTCCTTCAAAGGCAGCATCGTGGGTGTGGGCGGTATTCTCTTCTCATTCGTGTTCGGTGTCCTGTGCGCCTTTTGGTTCGGGCTGGCCGACTCATGGTTCGATCCAACCGCTTTGTTCCTTGGGGCCATTTCGACCGCGACCTCGGTCGGTATTACGGCCCGCATCCTTTCCGAGCGCAAAAAAATGGACTCGCCCGAAGGCGTCACGATTCTGTCCGCAGCCGTGTTCGATGACGTGCTCTGTATCATCATTCTGGCCATAGTCACCGGCATGGCCAAGCTTGAGCAAGCGGGCAGCACGATTACGCTTGGCGAGATCGGCTGGATCGCCGCCAAGGGCATTGGGTTCTGGCTGATCCTAACCTTGATGGGCTTGCTAACCGCGCGGCGAATCGCGCGCTTCGTCAAGACCGTCAAGAACCCGGGCACCATTGCGTACATCTCGCTGGGGCTGGCGCTGTTCCTGGCCGGCTTATCAGAGATGGCCGGTTTGGCAATGATTATCGGGGCCTATATCGCGGGCCTGGCATTGGCCCAAACGGATCTCGTGGATCTAATCCAGAACAAGTTACATAACGTGTACTACACCTTGGTTCCCATCTTCTTCTGCGTGATGGGCATGA
>SLAD01000389.1 GCA_007126995.1 Kiritimatiellia bacterium
GAACAGGCGGATTGTCTTGGAGCCGGATTGAACACCACCGCCGCGAGAAGGATGGGCCGGAGGGGCTTGGCCTGCTCTTTCAAGATTGGGGGATTCCCACCCCGCTCGCCTTGCAGCAGATATCTGAGGCGTTGCCCGAGGTGACGCTGATCGCTTCCGGCGGTCTTCGCTCGGGTTTGGACGTGGCCAAGGCGCTCGTGCTCGGCGCGTCGATGGGCGGCATGGCGTCGCCCTTCCTGCGACCGGCGATGGAATCGACGGAGGCGGTGATCAAGGTGATCGAGCGGATGGAGAAAGAGTTCCGCACCGCCCTCTTCCTGCTCGGCGCCAGCCGCGTCGCCGATATTCAGGGCAATCGCCGACTGCTGTTGGGAGCGTGAACATGACTGCGTGCCGGGCGCCGGGTAAACTAATCCTGTCAGGCGAGCATGCGGTGGTGCACGGCTGCCCGGCGCTGGTGATGGCCGTCAACCGCTACGTGACCGCGACTATTCAGCCGACATCGGAATCAGATACGGTGACCCTGAGCGCGCCCGAAGTGCTCGGCTCAGGGCAATGTCGCTGGGCCGAGTTGCCTGCCCTTAAGCAGCGCCTCGATAGTCGTTTTCAGGCCTTTCTCGACGGGACATTGCCGATTCAGGAGGTCACCGAAGATGACGTGAATCTGGTTTATTACGGCTTGGCCCTTTTGCTCGAGGACGGGCTGATCAAGCCCGACCATGGCATTGCGTTGAACATGAACTCCGATGTGCCGGTAGGGTGCGGCATGGGATCCTCGGCGGCATTGATGGCCGCCGTCTTTGCCGCCGCGACCGGTCATTGGGATGTGAAGGCCACGCGTGCGGCTCTATACGAATGGACCCTCGCCACGGAGCGATTACAGCACGGTCATCCCAGCGGCGTGGATCCGTACATCACCGTGCATGGCGGACTGGTCCGCTTTCAACGCGGTACGGCCCGGCCCCTGAATACGGCGTCGGTCGGCGTGCCGATCCGACTCGTATTGACCGGTACGCCGCAATCCACCACTGGCGAATGTGTCGAGTGGGTCCGACAACAGCACGGGCAGGATAAAGACTTGTGGGACGCGTTCACCGCCACCACGGAAGCGGTTGCCGATGGCTGGACCGCGGGCGATGCGGATGCGTTGGGTGCGGCGATCCGGGAGAATCATCGACTGCTCACGCGCATCGGGGTGGTGCCGGAACGCGTGCAGGCTTTTGTGTCAGCCGTGGAAGAATCCGGCGGCGCCGCAAAAATCTGTGGAGCCGGATCGGTCCGCGGGGAGGCCGCCGGCGTCGTGTTGGTGGTGGGAAGCGCGACAGCGGCTACGGTTGGTAGGGCGAACCGTCCCGGTGAGCCGGGTTTTGATCTCGCCGCATGCTGTGATCCGTTCGGGTACCGCGAAATAGCGATCACGCTGGATGAAGCGGGCGTTGCACCCAATTCTTAAACGTAATTCGTGAGATTCCTCGCTATTGGTTGCCGATTCAGATAGCGTATGACGCGTGAAGATAAGGGAGACCATCGCCAAGCTGCGTCTTTCCGGCCCGCGCAGGGCGGCTTTACTGGGGTGCGTTTGCATGGCGGCATTCTGGCCCGCGGACGGGCTTGCCATTCCGCCGGGCAACGTACTGCCTTATGATCCCCTCCTGCCTCTTCAGGAAGGGGGCCTCTCGGAATCCGCCCTGGCTCCCGATGGGTCGATTCTATTGCGCGGGGATTTTACCGGGATCAACGGTGTCGCGAGACCCGGCGTCGCGCTGTTGTCTCCGGATGGACTAGTCGATAAATCGTTCGTGCCCGAATCCGCGGCCATCAGCGGACCGCCACAGCCTGTGCCGTTCATGCCCTGGCCACCGCTCCCTCCTGGCTCCTCTCTTCTTGCATTGACCAACGGCACATGGATCCATTCGTTTCCCGGCCATGCCTTGGCGTACCGCCCTGAGGGAACGCTGGATGCCCGGTACGCATTCTTGAACGCATGTGACGGTGACGCCTCGGTCCTCTTCGAAACCGGTGCGGCGCTCTACTTTCTTAGATACAGCGCAGAGGGCCGCGCGCTGAAGGGCTATCGCAACGACACGTTTGAACGCCTGCCGCTGAACGTTGATGAGACTTGGCCTGTTCCCGCCGTCGGCGCGGCGCCTGCAACAGACGGGCGGCTTTGGGTCTTGGGGCAGGAACCGATCGAGGGATCGCCCTGGCTTTACTGGAACCTTCCGCCCTATCATCTGTTCCGCGTGGCGGCCGACGGCGAAATCGATCCGACGTTCGACACCGTGGAACTTCCCGCCAATCGGGGGTACCGGATTGAACCCCGCGTGGACGGCGGCTTCCGGCTGATTCATTGGTACGAACCTTGGCCGGTCCTCTGGCCGATGTCCTCGTACAGAAGCTATGCGATCGATCTGTACGACGCGAATGGTGTATGGGAACGTTCCCGCAGCGCGCATCTTCCTCAAGGCGTTCCACTTCTTCTTGCGGAAGAAGCCAGTGGCGCTTTGCTGCACAACCTTGTGGAGGAGCACGACGGACAGCGGGTTTATTTTCTTGTGCGGATCTTGGCCGACGGCTCCCCGGACCCGGACTTTCGCATTCCACTCGAAGCGCTCTCGCTTCATCTCTTACCCGATGGCCGGATCCATCACAGCCATGTCCGGCGAATTCTGCCGGACGGCACGCCGGACCCGTCATGGGAACCTCCGCAACTCTTGACCGATCCGGCCTTTGACGTCCTGGGCATGTTTGCGGACGGCGGCATATTGATCCGCCAGAACAAGACACCGCTCGATCCATCCATACACCCATTGATGTCGCTTGATGCGTCGCTCGAACCCGATGGTTTGTTCCTTCCGCCACCCGACTTGCCCGCCGCCCTGTCCTATCACCTCACGGGCGACCGCGAAGCCGTGTTGGTTGTCTTGCGGGGCATCCACGAATTCCCCGGCGGCACCCGCACGCGGATTCTGCGCCTGAATCGCGATGGAAGCGTCGATCCGGATTCTCCCCGCCATGTGCCCGGAAGTGGCTTCTCCGTATGGGTTCCCGACGGAGAACCCATACACGCCCCGTATACCGGTCCTTTTCATGTGCATCCGCTTCCCGATGGACGGATGCTGGTCCGGTACGTCCTGCACGAACAGCCCGTGCCCAGGTTCGTTCTGTACCGCCTTCTATCCGACGGGTCTACCGATCCGGATTTCTCCTACACGAGTGCCCAGCACTGGATGACCTCCGCGTTCGTGCTCTCCGATGGACGGTTCCTGGTCCACAACAACCTCCATGCGCAGAATGGCGCGCTCATTGAAACATTCTCTTTCCCTTCCCACGGCACACCGATTACCGAACTTCCGGATGGGCGAGTTGCTCTGCGTTTTAGCGACGAGAACAACATACCTCAGCTTGCCCTATGGGATCTCGATGATGGTATGGATCCTGCGTTTCACACCGGCTTCCATGCCGGTACCGCTATACGCCATGTATGGCCCCTGCCTGATGACAGCTTGATGGTCGAGGGTCACCTCAATCTATCAAGCGGGTCTCGCCACCTCGTTCGGCTCTACCCGGATGGTCGTTTTGATCCGACCTTCATGCCGCCCATGCCCGCTCGCACGTTGCCTTGGACCACGGGCTTGTGGAGCGTAGTGCGCAGTGGACAGCTTGTATCTGCGTCGTTCGCGCATCGCGCGCGGGATACCCGGATTTCTTCTGCGTCTCATATGCCGGACCAAGACGCCTTGTTGGTGGCGGGCGACTTCACGCATCTGGGAGAGACGCCCCGGCGGGGACTGGCTCTGCTGTCGCTTCACCGGGTCAACGCGTTCACGGAATGGCTGGAAGTTTTGTTTGCCGGTTCGATACCGGATACGCCCGAAGAGTATCTGGAAGATTACGCCACCGGAGGCGATCCATTTACGCCTGCCCGCCCGCGCACATTTCGACCGGTGCCGGATGCCGTCCGGACGATGTGGACGCCTCTTAATCCTGATGCGGCGGATGTCGAGATCGAATTCGAAGTGTCCACCGATCTGGAGCACTGGCGCACCGCGCTTCCCGGAGAGATTCTGTCATCGCCGGATCCCCGTGGAATGCGACTGAGCTTGTCGGAGAACTTTCCGTCCTTGTTCATGCGCATTCGGTACCGAATCGCCCCCGAGTGACAGGCGCTCGGACCAACACTCAGCTCTGTTCCAGCTCAAACGATTCGGTCGTAATCTCGTCGTCCTTTTGGATCAGCTTCTCGATCTTCTTTTCCACTTCGTTCAGCTTGTTGCCGCATTTCTTCACCAGCGCGCTGCCTTCCTCAAAATGCGCCAGCATCTGGTCCAGGCTCAATTGACCGGACTCCATTTCTTTCACGATGGTTTCCAGTCGCGCCAGCGAGGCTTCGAAGGCCTCTTCACCTGTCTTCGTCTTTTCCGCACTCATGCCTGCTTCTCCGTGGTGGTATGTTGAACTGTAGATTCAATCTGTCCGCCGTTCACCAGCGTGACCATGGACTCGCCTTTGCCGACGTCTTTCGGTTGACGCACGATATCACCGCGCTGGTTGCGCGTGATGCTGTATCCACGTGCGAGCACCGCCTGCGGCCCCAGCAACCGCAATTGCCCTTCCAGTTGCGCCAAGCGATTGCGCGCCTCACGGCGACTCACTTCAACGGCGTGTCGCGTATGGAGACCCGCTTCATCCACTCGCTGTTGGCGTTCGCGCACGGAACCGCGTAACGCGTTCGCCATGTCTCGCCGGTGCCCGAGCAGCTCCTGTTGATAGCGTCGCACGAGATTGCCCGGCTCGCGAAAGACCCAGCTCTTAGCACAAGCCGCAAAACGATTTCTGAGTTCGAGCCGGAAGACGCCGAGCGCTTTGGCCAAGCGTTGCTCGACCCGTTTCAGCATTTCCTCGAAGTCCGCTTTCGGCCGAATAATCAATTCAGCGGCAGCCGACGGGGTGGGGGCGCGCAGGTCAGCGACAAAGTCGCTGATCGCGAAGTCGATTTCATGGCCGACAGCGGAGATGATCGGGAGTTGAGAGCGCGCAATCGCCCGCGCCACCACCTCTTCGTTGAACGCCCACAAATCCTCCAGGCTACCGCCGCCGCGACCGACAATCAGCGCATCGACCTGGCCCCATTTGTTGAAGGTGTCAATCGCCGTTGCGATTTCTTCCGCGGCACCAGTGCCTTGTACCCGCACGGGGGCGATGATCAGATGCAGGTTGGGATAGCGGCGGGACAGTATATTCAGCATATCCTGAATGGCGGCACCGGTGGGCGACGTGACGAGTCCGATACGTTGCGGCAGCATGGGTAAAGGTTTCTTGCGCGTGGCATCGAATAACCCTTCCGCCTCCAGCTTCTTCTTCAACGCCTCAAACGCGGCTTGCAACGAGCCTTGGCCCGCCTCTTCCATATCTTGCGCAATGATCTGATACTGGCCGCTCCGCTCGTATACGGTCACTTGTCCGAACACGCGCACCTGCTGCCCGTCTTTCGGGACAAAGGAGAGACCGCGTTGACGGCCCTTAAAGAGCGCGCCGCGAATCTGTGCCTGCTCGTCCTTAAGCGTGAAGTAGAGGTGACCGGAAGCGGGGCGACTCACATTCGACAATTCGCCTTCCAGCCACACCCAGCCGATTTCGCTTTCGATGATCAGCTTCAGACGGCGAGTCAGCTCGCCGACGGCATACACCTTGCGCGCTGGGGCCGCAGGCTCGCTCATGGCACGCGCTCGCTGACACGCTTGACCGAGGTTGTGCGGCCGGTCTTGGGATCAATCGTAAACAGCACGCCTTCCATGCGGACGTCATCGGTGGCGATGTCGAATTTGGTCGGCATGCCTGTCATCAGGCGGCGCCGTACCGGTTCCCACTCGCGCCCGAGCACGCCATCTTTCGGGCCGGTCATGCCGGCATCGGTAATGTAGCCGGTCCCTTTGGGCAGCACACATTCGTCGGCCGTTTGCACGTGCGTGTGGGTGCCCGCCAGAGCGCTGATACGCCCATCCAGGTGCCGCCCCATAATAATCTTTTCCGATGTGGCCTCGGCGTGCATGTCCACAAAAGTCATGCGGGCGCGACCCGCCTCACGTTGCACTATGTCGTCGGCGGTGCGAAATGGACAGTCCTGCGCCGGCATGAAGACGCGCCCGATCAGATTGATGATCAGCAACGGGCCGGCGGGCGTTTCGATGATCGTGTGACCGCGTCCGGGACAGCCGGGCGGGAAATTGGCGGGACGCACAATCCGGCGTTCGCGGTCGAGGTAGGGCGGGATCTCTTTTTGGTCCCAGGTGTGATCGCCGAGGGTTA
>SLAD01000335.1 GCA_007126995.1 Kiritimatiellia bacterium
CAGATCGTGGTTGAGAACACCGGAAATGTGACATTGAGCAATGTAGTGGTTACCGACCCGCTGACGGGCCTTAGCACCACGATCACCAGTCTTGCACCGGGAGCCACTCAGACCTACAATGAGAGCTACACGGTTGATCAGGCCGACCTCGATGCTGGCCAGGTGACCAATACAGCCACGGCCTCGGGACAGGATCCCAACGGTGACCCCGTTGACGACACCGATACGGAGACCGCTTTGGCCGCGCAGAGTCCATCGCTTGCGATCAGCAAGGTGCTGAACCCTGCGGGACAGACCTACTCGGCGGTCAACGATGTGTTGACTTACCAGATCGTGGTTGAGAACACCGGAAATGTGACATTGAGCAATGTAGTGGTTACCGACCCGCTGACGGGCCTTAGCAGCACGATCACCAGTCTTGCACCGGGAGCCACTCAGACCTACAATGAGAGCTACACGGTTGATCAGGCCGACATCGACGCCGGCCAGGTGACCAATACGGCCACGGCCATGGGACTGGATCCCAACGGGGATCCCGTTGACGACACCGATACGGAGACCGCTTTGGCCTCGCAGAGTCCATCGCTTGCGATCAGCAAGGTGCTGGATCCTGTGGGTCAGACATACTCGGCGGTCAACGATGTGTTGACTTACCAGATCGTGGTGGAGAATACCGGTAACGTGACATTGAGCAATGTAGTAGTTGCCGATCCCTTGACGGGACTTAGCCACACGATCACCAGTCTTGCACCGGGAGCCACTCAGACCTACAATGAGAGCTACACGGTTGATCAGGCCGACATCGATGCTGGCCAGGTGACCAATACGGCCACGGTCACGGGACAGGATCCCAACGGCGATCCCGTTGATGACACCGATACGGAGACCGCCTATGCCGACCAGACTCCTTCTCTAGCACTCAGCAAGGTGCTGGATCCTGTGGGTCAGACATACTCGGCGGTCAACGATGTGTTGACTTACCAGATCGTGGTAGAGAATACCGGTAACGTGACATTGAGTAATGTAGTGGTTGCCGACCCCTTGACAGGACTTAGCACCACGATCACCAGTCTTGCACCGGGAGCCATTCAGACCTACAATGAGAGCTATACGGTTGATCAGGCCGACCTCGACGCCGGTCAGGTGACCAATACGGCCATGGCCACGGGACAGGATCCCAACGGTGATCCGGTGGTCGATACCGATACAGAGACTGCGATGTCTACCCAGACTCCATCGCTTGCGATCAGCAAGGTGCTGAGCCCTTCAGGACAGACCTACTCAGCGGTGAATGATGTATTGACCTATCAGATCGTGGTGGAGAACACCGGTAATGTCACACTGAACAACGTGGTGGTTACTGATCCGCTTACAGGACTGATTTCTGCTCCTATGACGCTATCACCCCTGGCCACCCATACATGGAACGAGAGTTATACGGTAACCCAGGCCGACCTCGACGCAGGCCAGGTGACCAATACGGCCATGGCGATCGGACTTGATCCCAAAGGTGATCCCGTTGACGACACCGATACGGAGATCGCTTTGGCCACGCAGAACCCGTCGATTGCGATCAGCAAGGTGCTGAACCCTGCAGGACAGACCTACTCGGCTGCAGGCCAAACACTGACTTACCAGATCGTGGTGGAGAACACGGGCAATGTTACGCTTAGCGATGTGGTGGTAACCGATCCGCTGACGGGTCTGATTTCTGCCCCGATCACGCTGGCACCCCTGGCCACCCATACATGGAACGAGAGCTACTTGGTCACCCAGTCCGACCTCGACGCAGGCCAGGTGACCAATACGGCAATAGTGACAGCACTCGACCCCAACAGCGATCCCGTTGACGATACCGATTCTGAGACTGCTGTGGCAATGCAGAACCCATCGATTGCGCTTAGCAAGGTGCTGCACCCTGCTGGACAGACCTATATGGCTGCAGGGCAAACACTGACCTATCAGATTGAGGTGGAGAATACAGGTAACGTTACGCTTAGCGATGTGGTGGTGACCGATCCGCTGACGGGTCTGATTTCTGCCCCGATCACGCTGGTGCCAGGAGCAACCCATTTGTGGAACGAGAGCTACTTGGTGACCCAGTCCGATCTCGACGCCGGCCAGGTTACCAATACAGCCACGGCCACGGGACAGGACCCCAACGGCGATCCCGTTGACGACACCGATACGGAGACCGCTTTGGCAACACAACAACCCTCCTGGCAACTCACCAAAACATCCACCACCTCACCCAATACTTACGGTGCTGTGGGGGATGTGTTAACCTATGAGATTGCGATAGAAAACACCGGTAACGTATCGATCAGTGGTGTAACGGTGAGTGATCCATTGGCTACAAGTGGACCAACCTACCAGAGTGGTGATGTGATCAACCCCGGTATCCTCGATGTGGGAGAAACATGGGTTTACACAGCTGAATATATCGTAACACTGGCTGATCTGGCGAACGGATCCTTCACCAACGTAGCCACTGCCAGTGGTACTCCGGCCGGTGGCGTGCTTCTCGATGCCACCGATTCAGAAACCATCATCGCCACCTATTCCGATGTATCAATCTCTAAACATCAAATTGATCCTCAAAACCTGCCCGCCGGTTCTGCATCGAACCTGATCTTTGTCAATCCATCAGTGATTACGGCAGGAACGAAGATATATTACTATCTGCATGTACTCAATAATGGTCCCAATACTTCTGTTGACGCTCTGATAACCGATCACATGCCCACCGGCATTACCAATGCTGAATATTCACTGAACTTCGGCAGCTCATGGCAGCCATGGTCAGGTACCAGGTTGTTGCCCAACTTCATTCATCCCGGTGTGAATCATATTGTGATCCGGGGAGATGTTGATCCAGCCGTTACAGGCACGATCATCAACACAGCAAGCATATACAGCCCGGTGACTTTTGATCCCGACCTTGCAAACAATGAGGCTTCATTAACAACCTCCGTTGTGCAGTCAGCAGATCTTGTTCTCACAAAGGTGGTCACATCGAGTCCGGTGGATATTGGTGGTATGATCGAGTATCAGATTACGGTGTTTAACAACGGTCCGAGCGACGCTACCGATGTGGTCATTACCGACATCCTTGACCCGGTTCTCTTTGATCAGGTTGAATACTCACTCGATACGGGCACAACATGGCAAAGCCCGTGGACAGGAATTATTAACATCGGTACCCTGTCCAACCAGTCGAACGCAACACTCAAGATCAAAGCTGAGGTAGTCGATCAGACTCCGTTACCTAACCCCAATCCCATCCCTAACACCGCTTCGGTCACCTCCACTACACCCGATCCAAATCCAGGCAATAACAGCGAGACCATCAATACTCCATTAATTGAAAACGCTGACCTCTCCATCGTTAAAAGCGCGCCTGATACCGTGATTGCCGGTGAAGTGATTGAATACGCTCTCTTGATTACAAACCATAGCAATACTTTCAGTGCTGTAAATGTTCATGTTACTGACATTGTGCCTTCTGTAGTCACAGGAGTTGAGTATTCGAATGATAACGGTGCTACTTGGTTTAGCTGGACAGGTCAATGGAACGGTGTAACACTTGCTCCAATGGGAACCATAGAAATCCTGATTCGTGGTACGGTAATGAGCAGTGCATCAGGAGTGATTGTGAACACTGCCACTGTAGAATCTGATACCCCTGATGATGACCTCAGTAATAACTCCTCTTCAGTCAGTACCGCAATCGTATCTGTTGCCGATGTGGCTGTTGTAAAGTCATTGGCAACACTGCCGGCACAGGTTGTGCCCGGTCAGATGATTGAGTACATTCTAACTTATTATAACCACGGTCCAAGTGATGCTCACAATGTGATACTGGAGGATATTATCCCTGCAGGTATTGACAATGTGGAAGCGTCAAGGTGCTTGGCTAACTACATACCATGGACAGGATCTACCAATTTAGGTACAGTGGTTGCCGGAGGAAGCTGCATTGTTGCAATCCGCGGCACCATCAGCAGTTGCTTTACAGGCGTTCTTGTGAATACTGCCGAGATCACCAGCGACGCTGATGATCCGGATTTACTCAACAACAGCTCAACAATTTCTACACCGGCACATTATATCTCCGACCTTGGAATTGAAAAAACGGTAGATGTACCTGCACCATTGGTGGGTGACCAGGTGACCTTTACTGTTGAGGTGACCAATGCCGGGCCTTCGGATGCCTCTGGTGTTGAAGTCACAGATCAGCTTCCAAACGGATATGCATACTTGGTACACTCTGCTACACAAGGTGGTTATGACCCTGTAACTGGATTGTGGACAACAGGTTCCATCGTGGAGGGTGCATCTGCCACACTGGAGATTACTGCAATAGTGCTGGAACCCGCGCCAGGTGTAGTCTACCTGAATACCGCTTCCATAACTGCCAGTGATTCTGATGACCCGAATCCGACCAATGACTCAGACGATGCTTTCACATCACCTGTTTCATTACCATCGTGGACCCTGTCAAAAACATCCACCACTATGCCTAACACATACAGTGTGGTGGGTGATGTGCTTACCTACGATATTGTTGTGGAAAACACCGGTAACGTATCGATCAGCAATGTACAGGTGGACGATCCTTTGGCCACCTTTGGCCCCACCTATCAGAGTGGCGATCTAAACAACAACGGCATCCTGGATGTGGGAGAGGTGTGGACCTATTCAGCCAGTTACCTTGTTACCCAATCGGATATTGATGCAGGAAGCTTCACCAATATCGCTTCTGCCGATGGCACACCTGCCGATGGTATATTGCCGGTGGTGACCGACAGCGAGATGGTCACAGCGACTCAAGCACCTGATGTGCTTCTGACCAAAACACAGAACCCGGCCGGGCAGACCTATACCACACCCGGGGATTCCCTGTACTACGACATCGTGGTCACCAATCCCGGTAACATCTCACTCACCAACCTGGAGGTCTCAGACCCGCTCACCGGACTCATCTTCTCCATTGGCAGCTTCTCGCCCGGATCATCTATTGTGATTCCAGTGCAGTATGCAGTTACACAAGCAGATATAGACGCAGGAATGGTCGTGAACACGGCCTATGCCTACGCCCTTATCAATGGTGTTCCCGTTGCAGACCAAGATGATGAAACCATTCAAGGGCAGCAGTTGCCTTCACTCTCTGTTGACAAACAAATGCAGCTTGCCGGACAGACCTATTCTGTAGCCGGCGATGTACTCCATTACGAGATCCAAGTGACCAATACGGGCAATGTGACCTTGCACAACGTTGAAGTGAACGATCCGTTGACCGGATTTACCAACACCATAGCAACCCTGGGTGTTGGACAGTCACAGACATTCCCCACCAGTTATTCGGTGGTGGTAGCGGATCTGATGGCCACCGGGGTGACCAATGTGGCCTATGCTTCTACCACATATAATGGTGCGCCGGTTACGGCTGACGACAGCGAATTTGTGCCCCGCACCTACGTCCTGGTTGCCAACGACGACATGGGCAGCGTGGTAAACGGCTTTGCCGGTGGCTCTTCGTTTGTCGATGTATTAGCCAATGACGAGTTGAACACCTTGCCGTTGAACCCTGCTGATGTGACAATCGCACAGGTTGCTACCACCCATCCAAATGTAACGCTGGTGGGAGGTGATGCAGTGGTCGCTCCGGGTACCCCGGCTGGCACCTACTACATTACCTATGAGATCTGTCTGATACTTGATCCGACGATCTGCGATCAGGCTGTGGTCACCGTACCGGTAGCCCTCCCGGCCATTGTTGCCAACGACGACACCTTCGGACCTGTCAACGGCACGGCTGGTGATCCGAACGTGGGCAATGCATTTGATAACGACGAGCTGAATGGCGCACCAGTTGATCCGGCTGATATTACCGCAATGGTGATAACACCCGCCACGCCACTCACTCCCGGTGCTCCTGTACCGGTGCTTGATCCCGCAACAGGTGTGGTCAGCGTACCAGCAGGCACTCCTGCCGGAAGCTACTCGATCACCTACGAGATCTGTGAGGTGCTGAACCCAACGAATTGTGACCAGGCTACCGTTACAATCACCGTTGATCCTGCTACCATCGTAGCCAATGACGACACCTTCGGTCCAGTCAACGGCACGGCCGGTGACCCGAACGCAGGCAACGCATTTGATAACGACGAGCTCAATGGCGCACCGGTTGATCCGGCTGATATTACCGCAACGGTGATGACTTCCGCCACGCCACTCACCCCCGGTGCTCCTGTACCGG
>SLAD01000397.1 GCA_007126995.1 Kiritimatiellia bacterium
ACGGGATCAGCAGCCATAAGCGCACCTTCCATGGAGAAGAGATAACATACCACGGCGAGCAAACACACCTGTTGAATAATGCGACCGATCCTCTTTCTGCGCTGAGGCCGACAGGATGTTTGTTTGGCGTCCATAATAAGCAGGTTGATTTAATCGTATGGCAGCGTCAAGGAGATGCAGCCCGCTGAAAAGTTGCACCATGCTTGCAGCCACCGCCTAACGGCGGCAGCCACAAGGAAATGTGGCCGTAGCCGCGCCCGTTAGGGCGTGGAATACTCTGGTGTGGCACATTTTTTCAACGGGCTGCTTACAAATCCGTGTCGAAGAGTAAGCGGAAGTAGTACTGCATCGCCTCTTCGATGCCGGGAACGATGATGCGTTCGGTGACAACTTCGGTATCGCCCTCCGGCTGAATGTCCACAATTTCAGAAAAGGTGGGACCGGACAGCCAGTCGCCTTGAGTCAGCTCCATGCGACCTTCCACCGTGATGTGCACATCGGACGCGGGCGGACTGCGTCGCCGGTACAGGATGAGCACATCGCCTTCCTGCGCGTTGCGCTCATGCCTCCACCACGGCGCTTCGTCCGGATCGGAGGGATCGGTGCCCATGGCATATTCGGTCAGATTGGCCCAACCGTTTCCGTCCAGATCGGCCGTGGGCGCGGCGTCGGGATGCGCGCTGCCACCGTCCAAACCCGCGAAAACATCATCGGCCCAATCCTGATAGAGGACCGCATGTTCTCCCAACACCAACCAACCGGCGATGGCCAGTTTCTCATGCCCATTGTGGGGTTGGGGCGTAATGACCGCCGTGTGATTGCCCGCGCCCAGCTCGGTGGTCAACATCGCCTGCGAGGTAAAGCTGCCGAGGGTTTCGTGCCAGAAGACAAAGGTATCGCCGGCCGCGCCGTCGTCTACGTTCCAGACGATTTCCGCGCCGTTGGTCATGCGACGATAGTACACACCCAATTCCGCGCCGCGGAACGCCACCTCGATGTCGGATGCGGTGGAGGCGCTCTCCGTCACCAGAAAGTCGTCCGTGCGTCCACCACCGCCAATGCCGAGGGTCTGCACATCCCACCCGGTCCCGTAGGACACATCCGGATGGGTATGGTCGAGGATGCGGGCGGATACCATGTCGTATCCGCTGAGTAGTCCGGGATCAGCGTGCGCTACGGGGGCGGCGGGCGGCGTGATGTCCAGCAGCGCAGTCAACACCGCCTGCACTTCGTCGCCGTACACCTCATGTCCGAGATTGCTGGGATGCACGTGGTCCGGCAGATAATGGTTGGCCGTAGGGCTGTTCCATCCGGGTTCGCCATATTCGATACGATACGGATAGCCAGTCATTTGCTTGTGGGCCACCAGCGCGGCGGCAACATCGATGACAGGCACACCGTAATGCCCGGCGACTTGCTGGTGAATCAGCGTGCGAGGAGGCAGTTGATCATTCTCATAGTAGTTGATGGCATCAGCACGGACGGTGGTGTAAACAAAGACAATATCCGCCGTGGGTTGCGCCGCCCGGATTTTGCGCACAATGCCCTCCATGGTGGCACGGGTGCGCGTATCCGAGACCTGCTCTTTATCATTCACCGCAAACTCGACAAAGATCAAATCGGGGGCATAGGCCAGAACATGACGGTCGGCGCGAAACACGCCAAACTCCGAGGAGGTCCCGCTGATGGCGGCATTGACAAATGTGAAGCTGACTTCAGGGTACGTGCTGGTCAACCAATTCTCGGTGCGCGTGCGCCAAGGCAAGCCGTTGTTCTGTCCCACACCATCAGTGATGGAGCCGCCAAAAAACGCGACGGCCAGACTTTGATCCTCGTGTAAGCGGTACACAGTATTTTCCAGTGAACGATCGACAAAGATCCCGATCAAGAAAGGGTCGCTGAAGGCTTCATCGCCTTCAGCTTCGTCGTCCCCCACCGGAGTGACACCGAAAATCAGGTAGCGTCCCTCATCCGACCCGGTGACTTGATACGTCAATCCGGTCGCGTCCTCGATGGGTTGATGCGACCCCTGCGCCGTGTCCGCCGAATACCATTGATAACGGCTGTCCCCCTCGTCGCCGCCGGGATGAACGAAATCATAGTTTCCCGTCAAGGTTTGGCCGACTTCAGGCGTGCCGGAAATAGACACATTAAAAGCAGTCGGCCCGGTCGCCGCACCCAACTGGTAGATGGTTTGCACCTCCGGTGGCGTCAGCACACCATGATACAAACGATAATCATCTAGATACCCTTTGTAGTAGGTATCGAAATATCGTCCGATACGAAAGCCGGATCCCGTCGCCCAACCTTGCTCTTCAAACGCGGGGATAATGGTTCTGTTCCCCACGCTGCTATACAGTTCCCCGTCCCGGTACACTTGAATCGTGCCTTCCACCAGATTCTTCACCACCGTCCAGTGTACCCAGGCGTTGAGCCAGTTCTCCAATGCCGGAATGGCGATCTCATCGTGGACGTTGTTTTCGCGTCCCACACGTACCAGCGCATTGGCCGCATTGTTCCAGCCAAACCCCAGCAGGAGACCGTCTCCAAGGTCTCCCGTTGTTCCTCCTTGGCGCGCCCAACCCAGGGCGGTGTTTTTCGGCATACCGTCTTCGCCATCCTGCGCGAGCGTCCAGAAGGCGATGGACAGTCCGTTCGTGAAGGCGCCGAGAATCGGCGCGGTGATCGCCTGATCCACACCGTTCAGCGTGGCATAGTTGCGTCCGCCTTCCGACGCGAAACCGGGCGACCCGGTCACGTTCCGGTTGTCCGGAGAACTGTCCGTGAGATCGCCTTCGTCGAAGGTCAGATGCAGCATGAGTACCGCCTCGGGCGGATCGGGGTCCGGGTCAGGGCCGGGATCCGGGTCTGGTTCTTCACCACCGACGCCGATTACGGAACCCCACGAGGGTCCCATGCGCAGCTCGTCCCAATAGGTGGCCACCGCAGCGGCGTTTCCAGCAATACCGAGCATGATCCGGTCGATGGTGGCCGAGCTTTCGAAATTGGCGGAATGACTAAACGTGGGCTCGGCTTCCGGCACCGTGGCGGACGAGTCATACACCGAGACGTAGAGCGTATCATCCCCCACCGCGTTCCCCACCAGTTTGCCCGTGATCAGATAGTCGGCTTCGGAGGTCAGATGGAAGCCGGTGGGATGAAAAGCCGCTCCCACTAATCGCAACTGGCCGTTATCATCCACCTGTAACTTTGTTATTTCCGTCGTGCCTGCGTAGAAGCGGTACTCAAACATGCTGCTGCTGTCGTGAGAGAACAGGAAGCTGAAATAGACCGTGTCCGACGTGAGATCGATTTGAGCGTCGGTCGCAAGCCCACGGAAGGGGGTGTTTGCATGCGTATGATTCATGCCCGATCGCCCTTCTGGCGTGTAGTGGTAGCCCGTCGGCAAACTCCATGACTTATCGCCCGCAGCCGCGCCACTGTTGCCGCTCCAGTCCAAATCAACATTTCCGTACCAGCCCCCGTCCCAGCCGATGCCGCCGGCGTTGGATGCATTAACCCCGCCGGCGTCATAGTCGAATGTTTCCACGACGGTGGGCGGCACAACGGGCGGGCCTTCCTCCTCGCTCGCGCTACCGACCACGGCGGCGTACACGGGATCGATGTGCAGCTCGTCCCAGTGACTGTTTCCGGTATTGGCATCGTTGAAGGGGTTGCCCATAAAAATCCGGTCGATCGTCGCGCTGCTCTCCACGTTGACCGACGCCGAAAACGCGGGCGGGGAATCGGGTACGGTGTCGCCGGACTTGTACACGGAAATACTCAGCGTATCGTTCCCGGAGGCCACGGACTGAATACGACCGAGCACGACATACGCCGTGTTCGCGTCGAGCGTCAGGAGGTTCATGTTGGTTTCGTCCGGCGAAATCAATGAAAGGCTCCCGGACGCATTGATTTGTAGCTTGAGCACCTCGCTGGTGCCGGCGTGCCAGCGCTTTTCGAATACGGGCGCGGATCCGTTGTGATGGTAGAGAAAGCTGAAGTAGCGGGTTCCATTTTGGGCGAGGTCAATGGTCTGCGCGCTGTGGAGCTGGCGGTAGGGGTTGTTGACATTGCCGCCGTTCGACGCGGCGCGTCCGATGGGTTCATGATAATAGCCCGCCGGTAAATTTTCCCACGTGAAATTGACGGACTGCGCGCCGGAGTTGCCACCGAAGGTCAGTCCGTCGTTTCCCCACCAGCCGCCATTCCAGCCGCGTCCGCCTGCGCTCGAGCTGCTGATGACGCCTTCGGCATAATCAAAACCTTCATATACGGCGCTTTCCGGCGCGGGCAGGCCAACCCCGTCGTTGAACCCGACCCCGGCCACCACGGCGGTGGCGCTCAACACCGGTTCACCCGTAGTGGGCGCCACATCCGTTTGAGGCGTGACCCGCAATTTGACGAACGCCCCGGCATCCCCCGCCTGCAGAGTGTAGGTTGCGCCGGTGCCCACAACGGTCTCGTAGGGGCCGTTGAATGCTTCCGCGCGCACCCATTCCAGCGTGGTGCCGTCTTCCAAGTTTCCATTGGCATCGGAATAGATGTAGTGGGCGGTGAGCGTGTCCCCCACGTCCGTGCCACCGAAAAAGGCCACGGCGTGAGCTACCGGCGCGGCCGGTTCGGTGACGCCGACTTGCTGCGTGTTGGCATAGTTGGTGATCAGCGCCATATCCAGTTTAGCGCCCAGCGCGTCCAGCAGCGGGCGATACTGGGGATCGCCACTCAGGTTCACGCGCTGGGAGGGATCATTCACCATGTCGTACAGCTCTTCATAGGCGACCCGATTGCTAATGGTGAAGTTGCGCTGAGCCAGGGAAATGGGATTGGCGTCCGTGGCATCCAGTTCGCGCCATTGCATGTAGGTGTGGTACGGGGTGCGCATGGCGTAGCCCATATACCAAATGCCCGAATTCATCGGCACTTCCTTGGGGTACTGGCTGAACGCGGCCGTCTTCCACGCTTGATGCGGATCGTCCAGCAACGGCACCAGACTGACCCCTTCAAACGGGTGCGGGGAAGGCTTCGGGATACCGACCATTTCCAGCACGGTGGGCATGATGTCTACCGATTCCATCAGCGCATCCGTCATCACACCGCGCGTGCCCTCCGGCATATCTGGATCCCAGATGATGAAGGGGATCCGCGTCGCGATATCCATGTTGGTGTGTTTCGGCCAACTCCCGTGCTGGCCGACATGCATACCGTGGTCGCCCCACAGGACGATGACCGTGTTTGTTAAGAAGTTGACACTCCCATCGCCCAGTGGATCTTCGAGGGCATCAAGGATCTTCCCGATTTGGGCGTCGATAAAACTCGTGCAGGCGTAATAGCCGTGGGTCAACGCTCGTGCGTAGTCCTCCGGATAGATGTGGGTGCCTTCCACGGTGATGATGCCCCAGTCGTCACCCGTCTGCTGGTTGTTGGTGAACGTGCCGTTAGCCAATGCGGCTTGTGTCTCCGGGGTCTGCCCCACGAACGGGGGCCGGCCTCCGCGATAGGTGGTCAACTCCCCGGAGAAGGGATCGTAGAAAGCAGTGGGTATCGCGCCTTGAACGGGCAAGGCATCCAGACCGGTTGCAATCGGCAGCGTCTCACGGTCGTATAGATCCCAATACTGTTGCGGCGCGGAGAAGGGCAAGTGCGGCTTCCAGAATCCCGCCGCAATGAAGAACGGTTGCCCGTCGACGGCGCGCGCCTGAATGGCTTGCACCGCCGCGTCGGCCACTTTCGCATCCATGGTGTTCGTTTCCAGATTATCCGGGAAATATTCCCACGGCGGGCGCTGATTCACGTCTCCGGCTACCGCGCTATTTTCATCCAATTGATACAGGTCAATGGTTTGGTAAAAAGTTTCGTGAACCGTCCACGAGGGGTTATCTACGTGGTGTAAGTTTTTGCCGTAGCCTGCTGTCCAATAGCCGTTGTCCTTGAACAGGGACGGCAGCGTATCCAAATCGTTGCCTAGTGTCGTACGGAACGTCGGCCAGCCCCCTTCAAAGACGTTGTAGATACGCGTCGTATCGGGCCGGGCCCCGGTCAACACGTTGGCCCGGGCAGGCTGGCAAACCGCCTGTTGGACGTAGGCGTGATTAAATGTAAGCCCTTCGTCGGTCAGCCGGGTCATGTGCGGAGCATGCACATGATCCCGCCCGTAGGCCGGCAGCTCCGGCCGGAAGTCGTCCACCGTAATGAACAGCACGTTTCGTTCA
>SLAD01000347.1 GCA_007126995.1 Kiritimatiellia bacterium
AGCCCCCACAAAGTCACAATCGGTATGCCGGTACCCGCCAGGCTGCTACGCCAGACGGTATCGCTGAGAAAGAACATGGTCATGCCCAGGAATGCAACCCGTTGATCAAAAAGTCGTCGCGCCAACAGCAGCAGCAAAATTCCGGACAGGATCGCAAAAATATGATTCAGCACCATGACGCGGTATTCAGGACCGTAGACCTGCATCGGCCCTTCGGGCGTGGCTTCAAAATTGGTCCCCTGAAAGACCAGCCTTAGCAACACCGGATACAGCGGGGCATGGATCAGGTCCGGATGATTGAACACGCGAGGATCCATATCGCCCGTTTGCTGGCGCAAATACCAGATACTGGCCGGGCGGATGTTCTGCGTGATTAACCAGGGATATTGCACGCTGACATTTCGCCCCAACTGAGCGTAATCCATCGCCTCCGCGTCGCGCAGCCCCTTGAACTGATTCGCGGTATACACAAGGATGACGAATCCGATCAGCAGGAAATAGAGCGCGCCCTTGATCAGTCTGAGCCCGATGCCGGCATCGACATTGTAGACCAAATCCTGAATGCGTGATTCAAACGGTTTATTCGCCATTTTCTAACCCAATCCATTCGCTATGCGGTGGCGGTGCACCCGACCCGCCCGTTGGCGCGTCTTCGTACGACCGTTCGCGCGCCGAAGCAATCTTTTTCGCACGGCAACAACGGTCAAACATGATCATAAAAGTGCTGCAAGCCCTCGAGCACGCCGCCGGCATAATTCGCCTTCGCCAAGAACAAGCGATCGCTCGTCTGGGCCGCCTCGGACTGCTGCGTCGCTTCCCGACGAATCGCGTCCGTGGCGTTCCCCACCAGAATCGAGGGGATCGGACTCACCAACACTTCCAAATCATTGCCGCTGTCACCGGCAAAGATCACTTCTTGATCGCTATAGTCCAGCAGTTGCTGCAGGAACCGGACGGCATGATATTTGTTGGCACGAGCGGGCAAAATGTCGACCAAACCGGTACCCGAAGATTCGTCCAGACTGACAATCACATTCGCGTGCAGGCCATGCCGTTGCAAGCGGCTTTCCACATCCAACTGCAATACGGGCGATGCGTTCTCCGCGTAAAAACTGACTTTATACGTATTCTGTTTGTCCGGCTCCTGCAACTTTAAGCCAGCCAGATCATTGAGCCAATGGGCGACATCCTCATGCACGCAGCCGGGCCAGTCCGCAGCAATGTGTTGCATCCATTCGGGGCTCTCAATCCACTCCCCCCCCTGCACACGATACAGCACCGTGCCGACATCGGTGATGGCATAGTCAGGCATCGGCAACGCAAAGGATTCGATTGCCTCCGCGGCCAGCGCCCGGTCACGGCCCGTTACATACGCCAGCGTGACCTCCGGACGGGCGCAGAAATCGGCTAGCAACTCGCGGCTACCGCCCGGCTCCGGCTGGGCCCCGTTCGGAATGACGGTTCGATCCATATCACAGCATAGTAGCAATCGTTTCTGGCTCATTCCGCTTGCTCCTTTTGTTTGGGATCCTGACAGGACCCGAAGAAGTCATAGTAATCAAAGGCCTCCAGAATTCCGGCGGCCAACGGTTTCTCGGCAAAATAGATGCGATCCATATCCACCAGACTGGACAGCTCTTCGTGGTGGCGGTTCGCCACCACGACCGCGAGCGTGTCGCCACGCATCATGTCTTCATCGGCGCCGGAACCGCCGGCCACCAGAATCCGCTCAAGCGGGATCTGCCAGCGGTCCGCAACGTAGCGCAGCGCCAAGCCTTTCGACGCACGTGAGGGCAGAATATCGAGGAACTGACCAAAACCCATAATCACATGGGCCGACAAGCCCTCCTGTAGCAGCAACCGCTGAATCTCGTCCACGTCCGCGATGGCCGGATCAATATAGTAGCTGAGCTTAAACCGGCTCTGCTCGACCTTCGGCTGCATTTCAAGTCCCTCGTAATCCGCCAACAGCTCCACGATCTTGCGCGGCGACCATTGGTAATCGATGTACTTCGCCCAGGTCACGTCCGGCGACAGCTCGGGCACCGAGTAGATTTCGGTGCCGCCACTGGTGATCAGGACATCCGGCTCCGGAATCTGATAATCGCGCATCAGCTTGCGGGCCGAATCCAGGCGCCGCCCGGTAACGACCATAAAGGCGGTGCTCTTACGGGCCTGTCGCAGGCGGCCAAGCAACTCGCGCAAAGGCTCTTCATCGCCGATCAGGTTTTGATCCAACCCGCTGACGAAGGCACGCTCATAGTAGAGCGCCTCGCGCCGCTCGGCGGGCTCGCGTACCAGCGGCTCCGAGCGTTTCACAACCGATTCGACCAACTTCAAGTAGCGCGCCGCATGGGCGTCCCACGAATAGAACTCGCGCACCCCTTCCAATCCCTGCTCGGAATACTTCTCCCACAGTTCGGGATCTTTAAGCAGCTTCAGCAAGGCCTCCGCAATCGCGCCCGCATCCAACGGGTCAACCAGAAACCCGTTCTGGCAGTTGCCAATGATATCGCGCGGTCCACCATCCTCCGTCGCCACAATCGGCATCCCGGAGGCAGCCGCCTCGATCAGCGTCAGGCCGAACGGCTCGGTGAGGGCCGGATTGACAAAGACTCCGTGGGTGGCGGCGGCGATGCGGTAGAACATCGGCACATCCTCACGCCGGTGTTGTTTCGGCAAGGCCACTTTCCCGTAGAGATCATAGCGATCGACCGTTGTCAGCAACTGGTAAAAGACCTCTTGGGCGCCCTGATCCAAGTCCTCGATATCCTCGCGGTTCCCCGCGATGATCACCAGGTTCGCCAGCTCGGTGAGTTCCGGACTTTCGCCATAGGCCTCGATCAGCTTCTTGATGTTCTTGCGCTTGTCGGGGCGGGACAAGGCCAAGATCATCGGCTGGCGCGGTTCCCGCAGGTGCCGGGTTAAATTGGCAAATTGCGGCGACTCCAGCTCATCACCGCCCGGCTGCTTGAATTTCTTCAAGTCGGTGCCGGGCGGAATCACGCGCATCTGACGCGGCTGATAATAGTCGTACAGCTCGTACTGCTCTTCAATTTCTTGATGCGTGCTGGTGATGACGCGCTCAGCTGTGGCCAAGGCCTGCTCCTCACCCTCGATCCGGCGGGACATGTTGTACAGGGTTTCCACCTCTTCGCTGGACAAACCGCTGGCTAGGAGCCGCTGGCGTTTCACGCGGCCCAGGGAGTGACCCGTATGAATCAACGGCACGCCGGACAGATGCGAGAGGCGGGCACCGACCCAACCGGCATCGGCGTAATGGCTATGCAGGATGTCCGGCCACTCGTCCTGCTCGCGATAAAAGGTGTTGAGTTGATCGACAAAGGTGTCCAAGTGATCCCAAAGCTGCTCTTTGGGAATGTATTCATCCGGGCCCGCCGTGATCCGGACAATTCGGAAATTATCCGTCACCTGCTCGATCGGCTGGGCGTAATCGTCGGACACTGCCTCATCAACAACCAACCGCGTCACCAGATCCACTTGCCGCACACCCGGCTGCCGGGCCAGCGCCTCGGCCAGCTCCACCACATACAGAATTTGTCCCCCTGTATCGGCATCACGGCCCAGCTCCAAATCATGTGCCCGGATCAATCCGTGAATACTGATTAACGAAATGTATCGACCTGACTCATTATTTTCCATGCCGCATAGCTTAACACAGCCGCGCAGACAGACAACACGACAAAATCCCTTCGACTTCATTAAGGTTCGCAGCATCAGTTCATTTCTGGGGGTTTACAGCCTGCCCGCGCTGTACTAGTCTCACGCCGTGGAGAGCATATGCGTTATAAAAGAGTGTTGCTAAAACTAAGCGGCGAAGCGCTGCAAAACCAGGCGACGGGCGTCAGCTTGGATCCCGGCGTGCTGATTTCCATTGCTGACCAGATCAAAAAGGTCCGGCAAATGGATATTGAGATTGCGGTCGTGGTCGGCGGCGGCAATATCTTCCGGGGCTTGACCGGCGAGAACAGCGGCGTGGACCGCACCACCGGCGATTACATGGGGATGTTGGCTACCGTCATCAATAGCTTAGCACTGCAATCCGCCCTCGAGAAGGAGGGCGTGCACACGCGGGTGATGACCTCGATCGCGATGCCCTCGCTCGCTGAACCGTTCATCCGCCGCCGCGCGTTGCGGCACCTCGAAAAAGGGCGTGTCGTGATTTTCGGCGCGGGCACCGGCAACCCCTATTTCACCACCGATAGCGCCGCCGCCCTACGCGCCAGCGAAATTCGCGCCGACGCCCTGATCAAGGGCACCAAGGTCGACGGCATCTACACGGCGGACCCCATGAAGAACCCCGATGCCAAGCGCTATGAGCGGATTTCCTACGGGGACGCGCTGCAGCAACGCTTGCGCATCATGGACGCCGCCGCATTTTCGCTTTGTCAGGAGAACAAGATTCCGATTATCGTCTTTAACTTCTTCAAAACCGACGAAATTGTACGCGTGCTGAAAGGCGAACCGGTCGGCACGGTCGTCGAGGAATAAAACCGGGAGGACCCATTGCCATGGAAACAGTGGACGACATTCTATTAGAGACTGAAGACAAGATGGATAAAGCCGTCGAGTTCCTGCAGCAGGAATTCGTCGGGCTGCGTACCGGCAAGGCCTCGCCCAGCCTGGTGGAGAACGTGGGCGTGGAATATTACGGCACCAGCACCCGGCTGAAAGAGCTGGCCGGCATCGCCACGCCCGAGCCACGGCTGATTGTGATCAACCCGTACGACCCCTCGGCGCTGCCCGCGATCGAAAAGGCCATCCTAGCCGCCAACCTTGGCGTCACGCCCATGAACGACGGCCGCGTCATCCGCGTGCCGATTCCGGAACTGAGCGAGGAACGTCGTAAAGAGTTGATCAAAGTGGCCAAGCGCATGGCGGAAGATCAGCGGGTCGCGATCCGCAATCTGCGTCGCGACGCCAACGAACTCATCAAAACGCTGCAAAAAGACAGCAAAATTTCAGAAGATGAACGCGACGGTGGACTCGAGGAAATCCAATCCGCCACCGATCGACACATCCAAAGGATTGACGAACTGGTCACTGCAAAAGAGACCGACGTCATGGAAGTATAACCCGCCCAGCATAGGATCACTCAATGAAACGCACGTTTGGATTGGCCGGTCTCGGTCCAGTCAAGAGTATCGGTCTACTCATGGCCGTAATCGTCTTTTTCATTCCCTTCATCATCACGTTTGAGGGACTCTCACCCGCCGGCCATCGCATGCTCGCGATCTTCCTCATGGCCATTGTGCTGTGGGTGACCGAAGCGATCCCGCTGCACGCAACCGCTGCGGTCATCATCTTCCTCAACATCCTGATGGTCAGCGACCGGGCCATGGTTCCACTGCCCGAGGATTTCGAGGCGCCGGGCTTCGCGGTGTTTTTTGCCACACTGGCCAACCCGATCCTGATGCTATTTCTGGGCGGCTTCTTTTTGGCCGACGGAGCGGCTAAATACAAGCTCGACCGCAATTTAGCCAAAACGCTGCTTAAACCATTTGGCCAAAAACCCGCCAACATCGTGCTCGGACTGATGCTGATCGTCGCCATCTTCTCGATGTTCATGAGCAATACCGCCACCACGGCAGCCTTCATGGCAGTGGTGTTGCCGGTGATCGCGCGCTTGCCGGACGGCGACCGCGGACGCATTGCCTTGGCGCTCTGCATCCCGATCGCCGCCAACGTGGGCGGCATGGGCACGCCGGTCGGCACCCCGCCCAACGCCATCGCCCTGGGCGCGCTCTACGACCGCGGCATCCAGATCAGTTTCGCGCACTGGATGGCCATGATCTTCCCCTTCATGCTGATCGTCATGCTCGCCGCCTGGCAGCTGCTGGTACGCCTCTTCCCGACCTCGGTCGACAAGATCACCATCGAGATCGACTCCTCCTACGACCGCAGCCCGCAAGCCATCCTGTTCTACGTCACCGCCGCCGCGACCCTGCTGCTGTGGTTCACCGAACCGCTGCACGGCATCTCCTCGTCGGTGGTGGGCTTCCTGCCGGTGGTCGTCATGCTGTCCGCGCGGCTGATCAGCGACAAGGAGTTCCACTCCATGCAATGGAGCGTGCTCTGGCTGGTGGCCGGCGGCATCGCCCTCGGCGCCGGCGTTGGCCAGACCGGACTCGACAAGTGGCTGATCGGCCTGA
>SLAD01000356.1 GCA_007126995.1 Kiritimatiellia bacterium
ACGTCCCTGAGCGACGGCACTCACTCTTTTTTTTTTTTCTTTCTAGCCGTTGAGGCCTTTGCGCCAGCCGCCGATGAAGCGCGCGTGCTCGCATCCGCCGCAGACCTGGCCCGTTTGGAGAACGAAGGCCGCGTGGTATTCACTGCCCCGCTGGATCTGAATCACTACGAACGCACCTCGCGTTTCTCGCCTGATCTTTCGCGCGCCGTCATCGTTCCCGAGGAAAGCCTCTTCGATGAGGAGGGCGCGCGCGTTCGCGCCCCAGCCGAAGATGAATGGGTGTTGGAAGGGGCGGGACGCGTCACCGCCACCCCGGACGGACTACTCCTCGATACCCGCCCGGAGGACGGTGACACCCCCGCTATCACGGCTGCCGCCGGGCACCTGGTGCTTTGGGCGCCCGCCACGCTGCCGGAACGCTTTCTACTGGAATACGATTTCGAACCCGAATCCTCCCGGCGCGGCTTGCATATCCTGTTCTGGAACGCATTGGAACGGAGCGGGGCCGACATCTTCGACCCGGAAACCGGGCTGCCCATCCGGCGCGGCGTCTTTTCCCATTACACGTGGCAACGACTCAACAGCTACCACGCTTCCGTCTTCGCCACCGACGACGAGGAGCCCCGCCGCGTAGCAAATCTGCGCAAGAATAGCGGGTTCGTCCTCGCCGCCTGCGGAGACGACAATGTGTACGGCGCCGAAGGCCCCGTACGCATCCGCCTCCTACGCGACGGGCCTGACATGCGACTTGAAGCCAACGGGCGCGAAGTCATGCGCTTCCGCGACGAGGGACAGGCTAACGGTCCTCCACTCAACGGCGGCCGTTTCGGCTTCCGCATCATGGCCCACACCGGGGGCGCCACGATTTCGAATGTGCGCCTTTACGAATTGTCCCCCATCGCCACCGAAGCCGAATCACAAACCCTGCTGGATTTCGCAGGGCTCGAAGCGGAATCCATTCCCGGCGACTGGCGAATTGAAGGCGATCAGCAACAAAGCCACCTGTACAAAGACCCCTTGGTGGAAGGTCGCGGCTATTTGCGCCTGCTCCAATCCAACGAGGCCCCCACCACCCTGCGTGTTCCCCTCCCCTCACCGGATACAGACGGACGACTCACGGTCCGCATGAGCGTGCGCAGTCCCCAATCCAAATGGCTTCAGCTCACGCTCACCCGGAACGGGGAACGCGTCTGGTCCCACAACCTTGCGCTCGGACGACACTGGCGTGAAGAAGGATTGGATTTCGCGATCGAAGGACAGGAAGGGGAAATGTCCCTTAGTCTGTCGTTTCATGGCGAAGGGCGCGTCGACATTGAGCAGTTGCATCTATCGTTTCAGGACAGCGCAGCCGTTGCGCAAAGCCTCTCGCAGGAACGGCCCGGCCATGCAAACAATTTACTGCGCACCAGTCGTCTCATGCACGCGCTGCCTTCCGGTTGGCATTTGGACCGCTACGTGGACGACGGCACGGATATCGCCATGATCTCCGACCCCGAAGTGATCGGTCCCTCGGGCTTTCCCGCCTTCCGCGTGCAGACTCGGCGCTCTTCCGGTATCTTCACGGAGCCGTTCACTGCCGCCCGGCCCGGCGAACCCCACACGGCGTCTTTTGCCGTGCGGGGGGAGGCTAAGGGACACGCTCAAATCTTTCAGGACGGGCAACCCCTGTCCGAACGCATAGCTTTTTCTGTCGAAACGGACTGGCAAACCATCCGCATTCCTTTCACCCCTGCCCCGCTGGCCCGCCTGTCCACCCTACGCGTGGACATTGACGGCACCGCGTGGCTCGACACCTTTGCCGTACACGCCGACCAACAGCCACCAAGTGAACGCGCTGAAGTGTCGCTGGATGCCGCACGGCTTTCACGCGTAATCTTTCACGACGAACCACTCCAGTTGGACTGGACCGTAACGGGCGCGCCGCATGACGCGGTGCTGTGCGCGCGGGTCATAAATCTTTACGGGGAAACCGCCGAACTACGCCCGATTCCGCTTACCGCCGATCCGGTGCAACACGGGCAACTCAACGCCGACCTGTTCCCGCTACGTCCTCTGGGACAGTTCCGCGTCGAGGCCCGCGCAGAATCCGTCACCGGCGCCCCCTTGGGGCCTTGGAACGAATTGGTCATCACCCGCCTGCTGCGGCCGGCAGGACTGGGTGAACTCCGGCCGGACTCTCCCTTTGGGATCCACGTGCCGGCCACCGCGCGACACATGCAAATGGCCGGGGCGCTCGGCTTGCGTTGGGTGCGGCTGCACGATATCGGAGGCAACATGTGGTTCCACCTGGAGCCGCGTCCCGGCGAGTGGCACTTTCAAGATGCCGGCATCCAACGCCTGCGCGCGGCAGGATTCGACATTCTCGGCGTGCTCGTCAGCACCCCGCTCTGGGCCAATGCCTGGCCGGGGGAAAACAAGGAACTGATCCACAGCTACTGGGACCAGTTCGGCATGCCCGGTGATCTCGACGCCTTCGCCAACTACGTGCGCGTCTTCACGCAACGCTACGCGGACGAGATCGCCGCCCACGAAGTATGGAACGAACCTTGGGTACCCCGCTTCTTCAGCGCCCGGCGCGAACCGCAACCGGTGGGGGAACCGGAATATTTCCACAGCGAAAACCCACAGCAAGACTACGCCGCCGTTAGCCATGCCGCCCGCGCCGGTGCAGGACCGGACGTGCTGCTGGCCGGCCTCAATTCCAGCGCCGGGGCTACCCTCGCCCACCGCATTTCCGGCACCGACTGGTCGCGCGGTGTGCTAGAGGCCGATGGCGTGTCACCCGTCGACGTCGTCACCTATCACCATTACACCCCTGCCCGGCTCGGCTATCCCGATGACGATGTCGAAGCCGGTTTCCACCGCGCAATCGGCCCGCTCTTGGACGCGGGCCTTTCCCCGCGCGTGTGGATGACCGAAGGCGCCAACACCCCCGGCGGTCTACCGGGCACCTTTTATCATCATACCCTGTCGACCGATCCTGCTTTCGATCCCGCCGACTCCGCCGACGCGCTGGTTCGTTACGTGGTGGCGATGTTGGCGGCGGGCAACGAAAAGATCTTTCTCTACAGCATGCACGCGCACGGACTTTGGGGACGTCGGGACCGCTTCACCACACTTGTGCAGCCCGACGGCTATCTCCATCCCGATGCTGCGGCGTTCAGCATCTTGACCCACGCAGTGGAAGGGACTCGCTTCATTTCACGTCAACAGGATGAGGACCTCAGCACGCGATACCTTTTCAAGGGAGATGATCGCGCAGTGCAGATTATCCTGCCGCATCCCGACCATCCCATATCGGCACCCGAAGGGGCGCGCGATCTTTGGGGCAATCCCGCCCGAGGCCCGCAACGACATCTCATGATCCTATAGAGTCAAGCGTGCTCACTTTTGCAAGGACAGGAATGTCCTTGCTCCGGCAGGCGGGAACATGGGCATGCCCGTGGAAGGGCAAGGACAGGAATGTCCTTGCTCCGGCAGGCGGGAACATGGGCATTCCTGCCCATGTCTGAGCTTTCCGCCGGACAGCACCCCTTTGGGCTAGATCAAAGTCCTGCTATTTGACCATTTCGCACGCATTTCCCGGCTTCGCCAAGGATGCAGGCACCCTGCTGCCCAACGTCTGCAGCGAAGCGGCGAGACCCGCGACCGGTTCCTTGCCGGGCCAACACCACCCTTCAGGGAGATAAAGACTGGCACAACACGGATGATCTTCTGGTAGCGCCGAATACTCGGCCCACGCTTCGCCAAAGATATTCGCTGCCTCCTCGATGCGCTCGACCGCTGCCTCACGCCCCGTATCGCGCGCTCGCGCCAGGCCCAAAGCCGTCCACGCCCACGCGATCGCCCGGAAGAGACGCAGTCCGTACTCCACGGATCCGGTGATGAGATCACGGAGTGTGGGGTCCAGCTCAGCGGAAAAGGCGTCGCAGTCCGTGCGCATACGTTCCCAGATACGTACCGACTCCCACTTTTCCGCCAGCGCGTCCTCGAGCGCGTCCCGCTCGTTGAGATAATCAAACACCGGCTCCAGGCGGTCCATGCCGTGCAGCCGGTCGTCCCGCATCCATTGCTGGGTGGGGTTGGTCGGCTCATCTTTATCCCGGCCGTCATATGCGGCACAACACTTACCCTTGAGCACCGCGTCCAGCGAATCAAGCGCGATGCGCCGGAAAATCGCCGCGTCCGCCGTGCGCATGCCCAGGCGCTCGCGCGCATACTCCATGAACACGGACTCCTCACTCCGTTCGGGCGCCCGACTCCATTGCGCGATGACATAGGTATTCAGATCGCACCACAGCTCGTTCGCACGCGTGACGTAGGGGCCGTACCATCCGCCGCCACGGGACCAGGTGTAGACACCGGCTAAGAGCGGATGCCGAATGATGTCTTTCAACCCTTTCCGTTCACGTTGTTCCGCAAAGCCTTCAATCACCCCATGCGTGCTATAGTTCGGATAGGCGCCCTTGCCCTCATACTCCCGCTGACACTGCACCTCCACCACTTGCCGGTGCTGCCCCAAGGTCAGGCAGGGATTGAACTCCACCCAGCGATGAAAATCCAAAACCGTGTGTTTAATGGAAAACAACAGCTTGGGATGCGGTTCCACTTGGTCGGTCACCCGTAAATAGAAATCGGCACTGGCATGGAATCGGTTCGGCCAGACGTCCCACGTGCGATGGAACAGCAGGCGTCCGTTTTTGACGCAGATTTCCTCTCTCAGAAAGCAGAGCAATTTCGCGAATTGCCGAATCTGTTCTTCCACCGGATTGTCCAGGTGATAGTGAACCGCGCCGTCTCCGACATGGTAAGGCGTATCGTATAGATACGTTTCCCCCACACGCACAATGAAACCATCTACTTCCGGGTAGTCGCAGAAGATTTCCTCGAACATCGCCCGATGTAGCTCGAGCGTCATCGGGCAATCCACAGAGATCCGCCCGGTCTGCGGGTCCCGAATGGCATGGGCAAAATGATCCGCAATCCGTTTCGGCAGGACGAATAAATCAATGTGGTAATAGACCTTCAATCCGGCTGCCTTGGCTGCGGTGATTTCCTGACGTCTGCGCGCGCGGAATTCTTCCAGCCAGCGCGACTCCTCCGGCGTCGCCGGGAAGACACCGGGCGCCACGCTTTCGAAAGTCGCAACCGTATTGATATGCTTGAATGCCTGCCCGTTAAAACCCAATGGCTTCAAGTAGCGCGGATCCCGGAACGCGGTGTCGAACGGCGCCTCGCCAGGATTGTCGTGTATCATGTCAAAATAATAATTAGTCATCGTGTGCTTCTCTAACATCTCAAGGCCGAATTGTCCCACCAAAGAATCGTAAACACGTTTCCCGAAACCGCAGCACGCGCTTGCAAGGCGCAAAATTGACATGCTACGTTTCCCACCCAACGGAGTACTACCCTATGAACCAAACGTTACCGCCCCTCAAACATGCTTGGCGCGAGTGCATTTGCATCGGCCGCGCCGCCGAAATCCTGACGGCCCCTGTTCAGGAACAACTGCGCATCGCGCAAAAGGAGATTGGCTACCGCCGCATCCGTTTTCACGGATCCTTCCATGATGAGCTGGGCGTGGTGGCCGCCAACCCGGACGGGACCGTGCGCTATCGCTGGGCGCTGCTGGACCAAATCTATGACCTGCTGGTGGAACTGAACTTCGCCCCCATCGTGGAACTCAATCCCATGCCCACCGCCATCGCCTCGGGTGAAGCGACCTTCTTCGACTATGCCATGAACGTTACGCCGCCCAAGACTTGGCAGGCCTGGGAAGACCTCTGCTTCGCCACCGCTGCGCATTTTGTCGAACGGCACGGCCTGCCGACCGTGAAGACCTGGCTGTTTGAAGTGTGGAACGAGCCGAACCTCAATGGCCAGTTCTGGACCGGCACGGAAGAGGACTACTTCCAGCTTTACGCCGCCTCGGCGCGCGGCATCAAGCGCGTGCATCCCGACCTCAAGGTCGGCGGCCCCGCCAGCGCGGGCACGGCCATGGCCCTGCCGTTCGCCCGTTGGTGCCGTGAGCAAGCTGTCCCTGTAGACTTCATCTCCACGCATAGCTACCCCATGGGCGAGTACGGGGTTTGGCCGCGGCGGGAAGGCTCTCCCCACGCACCCGGCCAAGCCTTTATCGACGAGTTCCGCACCTGCCGCGAAAACCTTGAT
>SLAD01000364.1 GCA_007126995.1 Kiritimatiellia bacterium
GCCCGGCGCCTTCGAAATTCCTGCTGCGCTGGAGCAGTGTGCGCGAGCCGGGGGCGTGGATGCCCTGATTGCGATCGGTACGGTACTGGAGGGCGAAACGCCGCACGCGGCGGCCATTAACGAAGCGGTGGCGCGTTCGCTCAATGAAGTGAGTCGACAGTACGGGATTCCGGTCATTGATGCCGTCGTTGTCGCTCGTACCATGGAACAGGCCGTGGAACGGTGTATGGGTGAGTCTCACAATCGCGCCGCTTATGCCGCCAAGGCCGCGATTGAGATGGCGTATGTCTTCCAACGCCTCAACAAACAAGGGTAAGCGTCATGGGTGTGCGTCGTCAGGCCCGTGAATGGGCATTGCAATTTCTCTTTCAGCGCGACTTTAGCCGGGATGACCTGGCAACGGAGCTGGCGGATTTCTGGGAGGACAAGAATCCTTCTCCGCGCGCCCGCTCGTTTACAGAGGAATTGATCCATGGCGTGGAAGAGCGGCGGGAGCAAATCGACGAGTGGATTGGCCGCTTTGCCGCAAACTGGGATGTGAAACGAATGGGCGGCGTCGACCGGAACGCCATGCGCATCGCCCTCTTTGAGATGACCTCCACGCTTGATGTGCCGCCAATTGTGTCGATTGATGAGGCGGTCGAGTTGGCCAAGGTCTACAGCAGCAATCAGTCGGCCCGGTTTGTGAACGGTATTTTAGACCGTGCCCGATCCGAGCTTGGGTGCGATGCCAAAAAGGAGGCGTTGAAGGCCGCGAGGGAGGCGAAGTAGCGATGGTCACTTGGCTTAGCGCGTTGTCCAAAACCCGCAACCGGGTCGGGGCGGCCTTTTCCCGTGTATTCAAGCGCGACCAAGTGCTGGACGAGGACACCTTGGAAGAGCTGGAGGATACCTTGCTGCAAGCCGATGTCTCCATGCGGCTGGTGACAGAGTGGACCGATCAATTGCGCAAGAGTTATCGTGGTCTGGAGGTGTCGCGCCGCGAAATCATCCGCGGTTTTCTGCTGCGCGCGCTGGGCGATGCCCCCGCCTTCGAATGGCCGCAGCAGCCTGCGCCCTTTACAATTCTACTGGTGGGGGTAAACGGCACCGGTAAAACCACCACGGCCGCGAAGCTGGCTTGGCGCGCGATGCAGGAAGGCAAGCAACCCTTGCTGGCGGCGACGGACACGTTCCGGGCCGCCGGCGCAGACCAATTGCGGATTTGGGCGGAGCGGGTGGATTGTGATGTGGTTGCCGGCCAACAAGGGGCCGATGCGGCGGCGGTGGCCTTCGATGCCCTGATGGCCGCCGATGCGCGCAAGCTGGATACGGTGATTATTGATACGGCGGGCCGCATGCATACCCGTCAGCCACTGATGAATGAGTTGGCGAAGGTGCGACGCTCCATCACCTCGCGCTTGAAAAGGGATCCCGATGCCACGTGGATCGTGCTGGACGCAAGCATGGGGCAGAACGCCATCATACAAGCGCGGCAATTCAACGAAATGGTGCCGCTGACCGGCGCGATCATCACCAAGCTGGATGGCTCGGCCAAGGCGGGCTTCGCGTTTTCTGTGATCAAGGAGTTGGGCGTGCCGATCCGCTTTGCTGGACTGGGGGAGGGAATGGAGGACCTGATTCCCTTTGATCCCGAAGCCTTTGTGGACGGAATGCTGGGACCGGAGGAGCCGTGAGCCGCAGACACGCGATATCTGCGGAAGACGCAGTCCACATGGCCAGAGCGCTTCATTTGGCCGAGTTGGGGCAGGGACTAACCCGGCCGAACCCGCCCGTGGGCGCGGTGGTGGTGAAGGGGGGACGAACGATTGGCGAAGGCTGGCATCGCAAAGCCGGTGGCCCGCATGCCGAAGTCTATGCGCTCAGCCAAGCCGGAGCCGAGGCTGTTGGCGCTACCTTATATGTCACACTGGAACCGTGTTCCTCCCAAGGGCGGACCCCGCCCTGTACCGAACGTATCGGCCATTCCGGTGTGTCCCGCGTCGTGATTGGCGCAATTGATCCGAATCCGGCGCACGCGGGGCGCGCCGTGGGGCTGCTTCAGGCGCAGGGAATCGAAGTGACAACCGGCGTGGCGCAGGATGCCGCCGAAAAACTGATTCGTCCGTTTCGACGCTGGATGCTTGATGGCAGGCCCCACATCATTTTGAAACTCGGCATGACGCTGGATGGCCGGATCGCCGACCGCAAGGCGCATTCCCGTTGGATCACCGGCGCCGGCGCCCGCGAGGTGGTGCAGGAGATTCGGCGTCAGTCCGACGCCGTATGGGTCGGCGGGGGGACTGTGGTGGCCGATAACCCATCGCTTTGGCCGCGTCCGGCCAAGCAACGGCAGCCCTGGCGCGTGATTTCGGATCGGTCCGGGCGCAGCTCGCCTAAATCCACCGTTTACACGGATGAACATGCGGCCCGCACGATTATTGCCGTCGGACCCGCCGTCTCGGCGCGGCGTCAGGAGGCCTATCGCAAGAACGGTTGCTCGGTGCTACCCGTGCCGGCCGGGGCCCTGCCTTCGGTCCGAAAAATCGCGCGCCAGCTAGGTGGACTCGGAGCCTTGCAGGTACTCTGCGAGGGGGGCGGCGAGCTGGCGGCGTCACTAATCCGCGCCGGAATGGTGGACGAATACCTATTCTTTTACGCACCGCGTCTGCTGGGCGGATCGGCCATTCCCGGTGTCGGCGGCAAGGGATGGCTGCTGCCGGAAATGCCCAAGTTGGAGGTCACCGGACATGAGATGGTGGGTTCCGATCTCATGGTTCGCGCACGGCCGGTGGCGGAATGACCCTGAGGATGATCGGATTTTCCCGGATCGCCGCTTGACAGATCAGCCCGGTATGATACAACCCAGCCTTCAATTTCAGTTAGAGGAGTAGTGTTATGTCCATGCATCGTAGTTTGAAGTCGGCCAGCAAGATCGCCGCAAAGCGAAATGTTTTGAAGCGCTATGAGCGCGTAGACGTGTTGCAAGCACGTGGCGAATGGAAGCAGGGCGACAAAGTGTACGGGTTGCGCAAAACCAAGCCGCCCGTGTGATGTGCGCCTGCAGAAGTATCTCGCTTCCTGTGGCTTAGGCTCGCGGCGTGCCTGTGAATCGCTGATTAGCGAGGGCGTGGTCGCGGTCAACGGCCAGGTTGTTACCGAGCAAGGAACGACCGTAGACCCTGAAACCGACGCGGTTCTCGTGCGAGGAAAGCCCGTTTCGCCAGAGGGCTTTTGCTATATTCTCCTCAATAAGCCCACCGGTTATCTCTGTACCGGCAGCGATCCGCACGGCCGGGACACCTTCCACGCACTATTGCCCAATGACTTGCCGCGCGTCTTTTCAGTTGGACGCCTCGATCGTGACAGCGAAGGCTTGTTGATCGTCACCAATGACGGCGATTGGGCCAATCGCCTCCAACATCCGCGCCATCAAGTGCACAAGACCTATCAAGTATGGACGGATCGCCCGATTTCGCACTCAAAGATTACCCAACTGATTGAGGCCGGCGTGCGCGTGGATGATGGGCAGTTGCGTGCGGAAGCGATCCGCTTGATCCGACCCGCCGGTCGGGGCGGACAGTACGAGATCGTGTTGAGCGAGGGCCGCAATCGGCATATCCGGCGTATGCTGGAAGCCGTCGGTGTGCGCGTGACCCGATTACGCCGCACGAAAATCGGCCCATTGGGACTTGGCAAGCTGCCGCTGGGGCAATGGCGCTATCTCAAGCCGTCCGAGGTCACCACCCTGGCCAGGGGCAACACGTTCTCGCGGTAAACGCAGCACCAATAAGATGGTTGAGCTTGAATTGAGTGACTTGGAGGGCGAGCTCTGCGAGCCCGCAGGAGCCGGGGCTTGCTGCTTTCATTCGCGACCGATTCGTTCCATTTGCCCGGCGTCGCAGAGCTCCGCCCTCCAGTTTGTCGCTAGCCGCTTAGTGAAAAGTGATTGCGCGAACTGAAGGACCTCGCCGCCCTGGCCGCGGATCAGGCGTGACTGTGGGTCACGAAATGATCGTCAATGTAATGACACGCTTGTTCCAGTGAAGGCAGAATCTTCGTGCAGAAACGCACCATCCACGGGCTGCAATCCTGAAAGCTAAAGGGCGAAAACGCGACGACGAATTTTTGTAAATCATGTGAGGCGTAAAAAACCTCCATCGAAGTGCCCACCGACGATTTCGAGTAGTTCACGAGGATAATGTCGGCATCGCGAATATCCTGTAGATCGAACTCGACGATTTCGTTGGCGCTATCCACCTCGCGATCCTTGAAGTTGCGGCGCATCGGATCCAGCAGCTTGAAGTTATCGGACAGTAGCTTCTTGGCTTCCTCGCGCCAGGCGCGCGCTTCACCTTCGTGCTCGTCCATGATGGGGCCACAGAGGTAGATTTTCTTCATTATAACTCCTTAAAAGGGTGAACGTTCATGACGCCGTTCAGTCTGCCTGATGATGCGGGCGAAATCCAATTCTTTTACCTTGGTTGCGTAACTTAATTGGGGAAAATGGCGAAAGTGTCTCGCCGTAGCTGCGTCCGTTAGGACGTGGAACAGTCAGCCACCGTCTAACGACGGCGGCTACAGCGTTGTTGGTCGGGCCCGCTGCTGACGTGACCACGACTCCAGTAGCACCTGCAGCTCACGAAAACGGATGTCATCGCGGATGGTGTCTAATTGCGGGTCGCCCAGCGAGGATAGGGTGGAGGAGGGATGGTGTTGGGCCGCCTGCGTGAGGTGATCCAATGCAACTTCAACCTCCTCTTTCATGCTATGCAAGCACGCCATGTTGAAGTGGATACTGAAAAGCAATTGCGGATTGCGGACGCGGTCCAGCTGGATTTCGGAAAGCGTGGCCAGGGCCTCGTCCAAGTAGCCAATGGTCATCTGCACTGCGGCCAAATTAGAAGCCAGCGCCGCGTTGCCCGGCTCCATTGCCAGGGAACGGGCCATCACGTCCTCGGCTTCTTCGAAGCGGCGCATACGAAAGTATAAACTGCCGAGGCGATGCAAGATCGCTAACTGCAGCCGGTCAGCCTGTACCGAGGGGAGGGCTTCCTGCAACAGATCAGCCGCCTCAGCAAGTTGACGTTGCCGCGTCAATTCATCACTTTGTTCGAGCAGTCGATTCACCCGGTTGCGTTCGATCATACGGGAGACATCATCCGCATCAACGCTCAGATCGCCTTCCAGTCTGGCGATTTGGCGCTCTGTTGCCGCGTCATGCGCCGTCGGCGTCGCCGTCTCGGTTGGCTCCGGTTCCATCTCTAGCAAGCGAGCCAAGGCCTCTTCCGCCCGCGAGACAGGCGCAGCGGGTTCGTCATCCTTGGCGGCGGGTTCCTCAACGCGCTGTTCTTCCGGCTCCGGCGACCTCGCCTCGGGCGCGGCCTCCAGATCGGCAATGGAGCGACGCGTCCACGGCGAGGCGTCAGCCGTACTCCAGATCAGAACGAAGACCAAGGCAATCGCCAAACCGAGGCGGGCGACGGTTGGCGCAGTGCTTGTCCCATGGACCACGAAATAATGGTTGGTGCCCATCAGGCCTTACTCTATGATGATTTAGGCCGCCATTCAAGGGCCATCGCGGTGCGATGTCCGAGCCAACAATCTAAGGAGAAACGATGATACGCTGGAGTCAACAATGTATACCCACACTGAAGGAGTCGCCGCAAGACGCTGAGATTCCTAGTCACCAATTGATGCTGCGGGCGGGCTTGATCCGGAAGCTGGCGGGTGGCCTCTACACCTTTTTGCCGATGGGCTTGCGCGCATTGCGCCATGTCGAGCGGATCGTGCGCGAGGAAATGGACCGGGCCGGCGCACTGGAAATTTTGATGCCCGCGCTGCATCCACGGGAAATCTGGGACCGTACCGGTCGCTACGACGTGCTCAGCGATGTCATGTTCAAGATCGAGGATCGCCAGCAGCGCGAACTGGTACTGGGGCCGACCCACGAAGAAATTGTGACGGATTTGGTGGCCCGCGAGATCAATTCGGTATTGTGCACCAAATTGGCATGGGTTACTTCCACACCTTTGGGACTGCCTGTTGATCCCGAAGTATACTGAAGAAAGGCCACTTCCTCGGGCTTCACTTCCGGCAGGTCCATGGCGGGTGCTCCAGACATGTCTTCGATCGTGAGCCATTTGAGATCCTTGAGCTCTTCCCTTTCGGCAAAC
>SLAD01000411.1 GCA_007126995.1 Kiritimatiellia bacterium
GGTATGGCCACCGGTCAGGTCATCTGGGGCCAACTGCTGCAAGTGCTACGCAAAGAGTTTGTGGTTGGCCTGATCAATGGCTTGGTGCTGGGGCTACAACTTAGCCTCATCACCTATATTTGGCGTGGCAACATCTACTTGGGTCTGATCGCCATGGTCTCCCTCTGGCTGAACACGATACTAGCCACAGTGATCGGCTCGGCCTTCCCGTTTCTGATGAAGAAATTGGGCTTTGACCCCGCTATGATGTCGGGATCGATCGTTACCACCATCACCGACTTGTGTGGTTTCTTCTTGTTCCTCGGCATGGCCACGATGTTCCTGCATCATTTGGTATAAGCGCGACATCGCCGGGATGAAATGGTGGCGGGCGATTTGAGCGAGCGTGGCGTTTCCGCAGCTCTCGCGCCGGCCTTCATCCTCGTTCAGGCGCTCACGACCCCGTCCAAACTTACGCTCCAGCGAGACAAGCTCGCTGGGGGCGAAGAGCTACACCGGCATGGTGCTGTAGCCGCCCGCGGTGAGGGCGGCAGACTGGCATGCCGAGCTGGTGCTCGGCGTTCCCGGGCACCCGGAACGTGACCGTTTACCGAACACCTCTTCCCCAGCACGGCAACCTGCCTTACCTCGACCGCTTCAACGGACGGACCTGTCCCTCCGCGTCGACAAGAGATCGGAACTGCATTGCCATCGATTGCGCGGCGATGGCGACGCCCGTCTCAATCCGTTCGCTGCGCTGTCCATCTTCAGCCTCAAGGTAACCGCGATCGAATGCCGCAGTTGATGTGCCATCCCGATTGACGATGCGCACCTTGACTCGCTCGGCATCGAGCGGATATACGGCGACGATGCAGGCACCATCGGTCGTCAGATATACGCCCCCGCGCAAGCCATACCGCGTTCGGCTCTCGGCGGCCAAGCGCTCCAAGTCGTCAAACCCCGGCGTTTCGCTGATGTACGGAGCGGACGGCGAATCGGTACTCAGGTCGTCGGCCCCCGTGCCCGGCTCCAGTTGACAGTCAACCCGTTCGCGTTCCTCCTCCAGATAGCGGTGCCGCGGATCGCCTGGGTGCAAAAGCGGTGGCCCTACCCTCGATCTTTGCCGTTCCGGCAACACCCTGTCATCGATCAGGCAACGTATAACTTCCGCGAACAGCAATCGCTGCCCTTTGTTGAGTCCCCTCACCCGCCAGTGCGGCGGCACGGCCGAGATGGACACGCGACGGTAATTCCAGCAGCACAGTACACGCAGGGGCTCGGCGCGCAGTCCCGTTACCCATTCCCCAGGTGTGGCCGGGACAGCAAAAGGACCAAACGGCACCAGCAACCACTGACCGACCGAAGGTTTCGGATCATCGAGCAGCACGGCATAGACCGGCCGATCAAGCGGGTGACGGATGGCTGGGGGCTGCAAGAGCAGAATGTCGCCAACACCAACATCCGATTGCGCATAACTGGCAGACCCGCCCGATAACCTACGGGGCGCGGGGTGCGGTATCTGCTGCTCTCCCTCATCCAGTAATCCATCCAACTCCCACTCGGCCAGCCATTCCGCCAGCCGCTGACGTTCCGCAGCGCGATCATTGGATTGCGAAAATCGATCTTTCTTCATCTGTTCTCTTCCTCGTTCAGCTCCCTTTTACTGATAGAGAAACCAAGACCTTCAATTTCCGCAGATAATTCCAACATTTTTTCATCAGACAGCTTGGCGATCGTCCGCCGCGCCAAAGCCAGGCCAAAGGCATCCCCTTCTTCGGCATACGTTTTGCGAATGCGATGGCAGATGCGCTCGACGGAGCGCTCATAGGCGCGGTGCAGCTTGCTCTTACCGCATTCCGCCCAGGAAAGTACGCGGGGATCACTGAGGATGATACCTGCGCTGCGACACCACAGCGCAATGCGGTCCGTGCGATCAAGCTCGGGCAATAACTCACCGGCCAAGCGTTCCGCCAGATAGGTCAGTTCCCGTTCCTCGAGCACTTCATGCGGAGCCTGCGCGTCTGGCAACAGCTCCTCCAGCGTGAACCCCGTCTCTCCACTGCCGCGCTGCTGTTGTAGCGACTCCATAAAGGCAGCGCTGTGTTCCCGTCGCAAATACGACCGCACGGCATCGCGCATTAATAGGGACGCACCGGATTCCACCACCGCTACCCAGCGCGCCGGATCGGCAGCTGCCCGGGCGAATAGCCACTTCTTATAGGCTTTGCCGGCGCGATCGCGTCCAACCTGCGCGTGTGTCTCGAAGAGGTGCCAGGCATGCTGTTCATCTTGCCGGGTAAACGCATCGCCGATCCTCACCCGATGCCCGCAGCGCGAGGCGTATCGTTGCAGATAGTGCAGGAAGCGGCGTCGCCCGAATCCGTGGAGCGCATGGGCAACCGGTTCCGGGCAGACATCAATAGCGCAGACCTGCTCCCACGTCCGCCAGTCTTGTTCCGATGTCGATGTATCCGGCTGATTCATGGCCTGCGTGATACCCAACTAAAGATGCTGTGATCAAAAGATCAGGCGCCCGCCCAATCCAATTTCCCAAGTCTGGTTGGCCGGCTCAAAGAATTCGAATCGCTGTCGGCCGTCGGTAACGCGCACGACCTCGGAATCTTTAATGTCCCAATAGCGGACAAACGGCTCGACGATCCATTCAAAGCGTTCCGATTGACCTATCCAGCCGAGCGAAGCTCTCACCCCGTAGCCGGAATTCTGCGCCTTCGATAAGCGCGGTCCACCAATAGAGGAAAGATCGGTGACATGGTCGCCTGAGATGAATAGATCATATTCAACTTGCATCACCCAGCGATGCCGGTCTCCAGTCGTCCACTGGTGCTGGACGATAATGGGGAAATAGCGATAGGTGGATTCGCGCAAATAACCGGCAGGGTCAAAAGAGCTGTCGTCATCCTTGAATCGATACCCGAATCCAATCCAAACCGACGTGTGCCGTTCGTCGGTCAATTGCGGCGCGTACCCGGCCAGCAAGCGAAGTTCATAGGAGGTCGAGTCGATGCCGCGCACCTGATACGGCGTATTCGCCTCGTCGAGTAGCTGCCCATCATAGTCCGCCTCGCCGACGGCGTAGCGGCCATGAACACCGAAGAGCAAGGCATCCCGCTGTCCGGTCGTCCGCACGCGGGGACCAGTCCAGACCCAGCGCGCATCAATGCCGACCATGGTCCCTTTCAGGGTCATCAAATCCGGCTCCTCATAATCATAACGGAAGATTTCCGGACCGATTTCAAACCGACTGGTTCCGGGCTCTGCTTGCATCTCGCCAAAAGTCGATGCGGTCATCGTGAGTAGACCGAGCAGGCAGATGCGGCACCCTCTCTTGAGGCGAACAGTCCGTTTAATGTGTGCTTCAATCATTGAGCTCTCCTGGCGATACGCCTACAACGCTATCCACGCTGACACTGCGGGCAATAATGCGCCGATCGCCCCGTCAAGACAAGTCGGCGAATCGGGCGCGCGCATTTGCGACAGGGCTCCCCGGAGCGGCCGTACACCCACGCGACGCCGGCATAGTTCCCGTTGACACCATAAATATCACGATAATCACTGAATGTGGTGCCACCGGATTCGATACTCTTGGTCAGGACCGCCCGAATCGCTTCATGCAGCCGCTGTAGTCGCAGACGACCGAGTTTCCCCGCCAGTACGGTGGGTCGGATACCACTCAGAAACAATGCTTCATCCGCGTAGATATTGCCGATCCCGGCAACCAGCGTTTGGTCCAGCAAGGCGCTTTTGATCGGGCGACGGCTGCCCTTCAGGGCGGCCTGCACGTATAGCAGCGAAAATGATTCCTCGAACGGCTCCGGGCCCAAGTGAGCGAGCCCGGTCACAATAGCTTCCGGGCGTGTTTGTGGCGGCACCCACCAGATGCGGCCGAACGTGCGCTGATCTTCGAATCGTAATTCGTGCTGGTCGGCCAAGAAGAAGCGGGCGCGACAATGCGACGTTAACGGCTGTTCAGGGTCCACCCAGAGCAGCTTGCCGGTCATACGCAAGTGAATGACCAGCCACCCGCGACCTGCCCCATTCGGGGCCACCAGTTCACCCAATAAGTATTTGCCGCGACGCTGCCACTCTCGCACCTGTGACCCGACAAGACCTTGCCAAAAGGCCGGTGCCGATGCGGGTGCCGCCAAGGTGCGGGGCAGTAGCAGGTCGCCGCCGGTGATCGGCAAACCCAGCGAGACGCGGTTTAGGCCGCGGCGAACGGTCTCAACTTCGGGTAGTTCCGGCATCGTGTTCCTCAGCAATTCGCCTGAATCACATCGTGCAGACGCCGCGCTTGGAGGCTTGGGCAAACTGCCACATCACCGCTGCGGGACCGTTCGGAAATTGCGTGGCGGACTCTTCGATGGCGTCACGCAGATTGACCTCTCTTCGAAACAGTAGCTGGAAGACACGTTTCACATCGGCTCGCTGATCCGGCGTGAGCCCGGCGCGTCGCATGCCAACAACATTTAGACCGGCCAAGCGGTTGGTTTCCGAGTTTTCCAGAATGCAGTATGGCGGCACATCTTTCGACGCAGCCGACAGCCCGGACAACATGGCCAATGCACCGACCCGGCAAAACTGATGCACAACCACGTTGCCGCTGAGAAAAGCACGATCGCCGATTTCCACGTAGCCTCCCAAAAGCACGCCGTTAGCAAAAATCACGTCGTCGCCCAATTGGCAATTGTGCGCCACATGGCTATTGGCCATCAGAAAACAACGATTCCCAATCCGCGTGACGGTGTCGGGTTTGGTGCCGCGATGCACTGTCACGCCTTCGCGAAACACGCACTCCTCGCCGATTTCCACGTAGCTCACCGTATCGCCGTCAAAGGCCAAATCCTGCGGGCGATCGCCCAACACGGCGGCGGCGTGAACGGCGCAGCCGCGCCCCAGCCGCGTATAGGGATGAATCACGGCATGGGGATCGATGCGACAGCCATCACCGATCTGTGTATGGGCACCAATGAAGGCAAAGGCACCAACCGACACATCAGTGCCGAGTTCGGCTTTCGGATCGACAAAAGCTTGCGGGTGTATGGCCATCATTGCTCTCCGGATATCTGCGATTCCTATTTTCTAGTTGGGGAACGAAACCATACCGGTTTCACGCAAACTGACATAGTCTAAACGGCCGTCCCCGCGGCGCTGGCCCATGATGATGTGATCCAGCAAATGGATATCCAGAATCCGGCTCGCCTCGACGAGTTGGCGGGTGATGCGGATATCCTCCGCCGAGGGCGTCGGGTCGCCGGAGGGATGATTGTGCGCGATTACCACCGATGCGCAGGCGGCGCGGACCGCCTCACGAAACACCTCGCGCGGATGCGCCAAGCTGGCGTTCAACGTCCCGCGCGTCACCATCACGGGTGGCCGCGTCAGTCGATTCTTGGAGTCTAATAACAAGGCCCACAGCACCTCTTCCTCCGCCAAACGGGCCCGTTCGCGCAGCACCATCAAGACGTCGTCCGGCGAGACAATCTTCATTTCCTCCGGGATCGACTCTAACGACAGGCGGCGACCCAGTTCCAGCGCCGCCTTCAACATTTGCGCCTTTACCGGTCCCAGCCCGGAAATGTTCACCAGTTCCTCCACGGAGCAGCGCGCCAGCGCGGTCAATGTGCCGTACTTTTGCAAGATGTGTTCGGACAAATCGACCACGTTCATGCCCTGCAAGCCGGTGCGCAGGATCAAGGCGATCAAGGTGGCATCCGGGACGTGCTCTGCGCCCAGTGCTTTAAATTGTTCGCGCGGTCGTAACCGGTCCGGCATGTCGCGCATCGGGATCGAGACGACCTTGTAGACATCCGACGAGGCTTTGTTTTCGGGTTCAGTGCTCATGCGGGTTGCTCGATTTCGTAGGGTTCATAGGGTCCGCTCAGCCGGGCCGGGATATAGGCGTCGATTCGAGCGGCGTCGTCTTCGTATTCCTCGCTGACTATATTGGCGACGCCTTTGAGTGTCGCGATCATTTTCCCTTCGCTGAGCGGGATACGCAGCCGCATATGGCGGTTACGATCACGTAATCGATCGCACAGGGCATCCAGCAAGGTGTCGAGTCCTAGTTTTTCCTGAGCGGACACGGTCAAGGTGTCATCCAATA
>SLAD01000221.1 GCA_007126995.1 Kiritimatiellia bacterium
ACACTGGCCACGTTAACGGCGACGGGCCAAGACAAGGTGAAGAAGGGCTTTGATCCGTTGCCAAGCGGATTCGCCTATGCCGACTTCAATGATTTGGAATCGGTTCGCGCCGCGATTACCGACAAGACCGCCGCGATTCTGATCGAAGCCATTCAAGGCGAAGGCGGCGTACGACCAGCGCGCGCCGATTTTATCAAAGGGGTCGCTGATCTTTGTCGTCAGAAAGGCATCCTGCTTTTTTGCGATGAAGTGCAATGCGGCGTTGGGCGGACCGGCCACTGGTTCGGCTATCAGCGTTACGGCATCGAGCCCGACGCCATCTCGTTGGCGAAAGGACTCGGCGGCGGATTTCCGATCGGCGCCATCGTGGCGCGGCCGGAATTGTCCGACATCTTTCAGCCTGGCACGCACGCCACCACGTTCGGCGGCACCCCGCTGGCGTGTGCGGCGGCACTGGCGGTGATTGAAACGATCGAATCGGAAGACCTGCTCGACAATGCGGCGCGTATGGGCGAGTTGTTCACCGAAAAGCTCAAGGCAGTGGCCGCCAAATATGCGTTTATCCGTGAAGTGCGTGGCGCCGGACTGATGATTGGCTTGGTCTTGAATCAGCCCGCCAAACGCCTGGAGGAGTTGCTGTGCGCGCAAGGTGTGCTCGCTTTGGCCACAGCCGAATCCGTATTGCGGTTTCTGCCCCCGCTGACCGTGACCGCGAGCGAAGTGAAGAAAGCCGCCAAAGCCGTTGACCGGGCCTGCGCCGAATGGGTCGAGGAACTGGAGCGGCCCGGCCCCGACGATCAACCCGCCCGCTTCAAGCACTTGCGGTTGAACAAGGACTGAGGCGCTCCACCGGTCCCACCCCGCGAAGGGCGAAGTCCCGCAGGCGCGGGACGAGCCGCTGGAGGAAGCGCTGGCACATAATCCGGACATGAGCAGTCCAGCGTCCCGGTTCGGCGGGAGCCTCACCCTCCCGTTGCGTGACGGGCCCGGGAGGGTGAGCTTCCACGCGAGCCGCGATTACGAAAGGTGCAAGAGAAGAACGATAAAGCGGGCTAATCCATCGCGCCGTCAGCCACGGAGGGATAGCTTACAACCCAACGAACAACCAGTCATGTCGAGCCTGTCGAGGTATCTCGGTCCCCACCAACAGCGGACCGCCCGCGAAGGCAGTCACCAGACAAATCATGTTCCGTAGCCATGCCTTATTCAGGAAGATTGGTACTCACAACATGCAGCGCCTCGGCATAAGGGCTGGTTTCAGGCAGGAGCGCTGCCAAACCGCTATCAAGGGTAACGAGGCGCCCTCCTCGATGGATTGCGAGCCCCAGCAAATACGCGTCGGTCACTTGCCTATGCCCCACGAGGAGACTCGTCGGCACCGCACCATCGAGGATCGAGATATCGTCGCCCCAAAAGGTATGGTTGTCCAGCGTGACGATCTTGCGCAAAAGCGACAGGGCCTCCTTTGGGGCAACGGCCTCTGGGATGATCTTCGGATTGGACGAGATGCGAACGAATGCCGCCTGTGTGAGCGGACAAGTCGCCCATCCGGCGGACGCATTGGCAGCAAACCATGCATGTGCGAATCCATGATGAACGTGAGAAGGCCATGCCAAGGCAATCAGCATGTTGACGTCGAGCAAACCAATCACGAAATGTCGTCCTCCGCCTTACGAACGTCCTCCAACGTGATGGGACGCCCATGTCGCGAGACGGAAAATACCGGGAACTGTGAGCTGCGATGCGTCCGCCCCACCCTCAGCGTTCCATTCAGACCGCGTCGGGCCAGTTCAGATATCGTCTTCCCTACGGATTCCGACCGGTCCCGGGCAAGGATCTTCGCCGCCGCAAGCAAATCGTCATCTATGGACAGTGTCGTTCTCATAGTAAAAAGCTACCTGCCCTCGTTCGTGATGTCAAGATGCCCGCGCATCATGATGCGGCCATCATCAATACATCAGTGGGAACCTCCCTGACGCCGACACACCCTGAGAATCGGAAGCGCGTGGCAGGAATGAGAAAAGCGACAGAACTGAACAAGAAAAGCGGGCTAATTACTGGCCGCCGAACTACGAAAATTAATAGCTTACAAGCTATTACCCTTTCCCGCAAAAGCCGCTTAATAGCTTATAAGCTATACCCCCTCTTTCCAATCGTTGGAAGGAAAAATCGGGGATTTTCCAATCATTGGAAAAATTTGAGCCAAGTTTTCCAATCGCTTTCGCAGGCTCGCTCTAAATCCGGTTCACGCCCTAGGCGAAAGATGTCTTAAGCTGTGAGCTTCTCAACGTCAGCGGGAATCTTGTGCAGACTGATTTCTCTGAGGTCAACCTTACGACTTGCGTTGTCAATATCGATCCCGACGATGTTCCCATCGGCATCGTAGTCAATGACGATCCCCTCAGATACCTCCTGGCTGTCCGCGCTGGACTTGGAGGATAGGTCGATATACAGGGAATCAGTATCCTTATAGTAATTGAGCTTCATGATTTGAATCGGGCGCATCTCTGATTTTGTGTATTTGCGCAAAATCCGTAAGTCAGGCATTCCTGCCTGACTTGAGCAAGGGGCGTACGTGCGTGGTTTCAGCGCTGCCCCTTGGTCTCTCCTGAATCCGACCACGTTCTTTTGATTGGCGGGTCAGGCAGGAATGCCTGACCTACTGGTGCCGGGGCATCCATTCGTACAAAATCAGAGATGCGCCCATTTGAATCTCCTATCTGGGAAAGCATTGTGAATAGTTTTCTTGTCCTCAAGCGTAATAACGCGAAGTACACGACCAGAGAGTTCCGTGACAATGCCCCAAAATCGCTGGAAAACTTTGAGCCGAGTTTTCCAATTGGAAACGCTTCGAACGCGCTGTCCATCCTCCTTCAGCGGCTCCTGCGGTTGGGCACAGCCTTCCCTACCGATCCTGTCACGCACCTGCTGCGCATTCGGACAAGGTTTCGATCAACTTATCCAGCTTATCGGCCTTCTCGAGCAGCTCCTTCTTACGATCCTGCTGTTGTTCGATCACGGCGGCCGGCGCTTTATTGATGAAGTCCATGTTGCCCAATTTCTTGGTGACCTTTTCCAACTCGGCATTGGCTTTATCCCGCTGTGCCGACAACTTTTGGATTTCCGCCGCCACATCGATCAATCCGTCAACCGGCATGTAAATGGCGCCCAACTGACTGATCGCCGAGGGCGCGGCGCGCGGCGGGACATACTGACGATCAACCGTAATTTCGCCCGCGCACAACAGCGACGCGATAGAGGGCTTATCCAGCAGCAACTGTTCTTCGTATCGCTCGCTGGACGGGCGAATCATCAAGGCGATTTCCTGACGCGGGGCCAAGCCGTAATCGGCACGTAACTGCCGCGCCACCCGGATCAGGTCGTGCTTGGCATCCACATACGAGACGACCGCATGACTCACCCCCCACTCCGCCAGCGCTTCCTCGTCGCGCGATTCCGGCCAAGGTGCGATCATGATGCTTTCACTGTACGAGGAATAGCCGAGGCCGTGCCACAGCTCTTCCGTCACAAACGGCATCAGCGGGTGCAACAGGCGCAAGGCATTGGCATACACGTAATGCATGACCTTCAGCACCTGCTCGCGTCGGGGCTGGTCATCGCCATACAAGATGGCTTTGGCGTATTCGACATACCAATCGCAAAACTGGTGCCAGCAAAACTCATAGATGCTGCGGGCCAAGTCATTGAAGCGGAACCGTTCCAGATTCTCGGTGCACTGCGTGATGGTGGCGTGCAGTTTGGCAAGGATATGCTGATCATCTGCGCTCAGCAGGCTGATGTCGAAGGTCGGATCAGCGAAATCGGTGGGCGCCGTGTCGCCATGCATTTGCATGAAGCGGGCCGCGTTCCACATTTTGGTGCCAAAGTTACGCCCGATCTCAAACTTCTCGTCCGACAACTGTACATCCGCGCCGGTCGCCGAAAGCATCATCAAGCTAAAGCGCAAGGCATCGGCGTTGTATTTATCGACGATCGTCAATGGATCAATGGAATTCCCCAGACTCTTGCTCATCTTGCGGCCGATATCGTCCCGAACCGTGCCGTGAATGTACACGTGGCTGAACGGGATATCGCCCATACATTCCAGCCCGGACATCACCATCCGCGCCACCCAGAAAAAGATGATTTCCGATCCGGTCACCAGCGTGTTGGTGGGATAGTAGAAATCCATTTCCTCCGTCTTGTCCGGCCAACCGAACACGCTGAAGGGCCACAGCCAGGAGGAAAACCACGTATCCAAGACGTCCTCGTCCTGCCGAATCCGGTCACTGCCGCAAGCCGCACAGGCGGACGGCACATCGCGGGACGCCCATTCATGGTTACAGGCATCGCAATAGAACACAGGAATGCGGTGACCCCACCAAATCTGACGGGAAATACACCAATCGCGAATGTTCTCCATCCACTCGCTGTACACCTTAGTCCAGCGCTCCGGCACAAATTGTACCCGGCCCTCGTTGACCACCTCGAGCGCGGGCCGCGCCAGCGGCTTCATCTTCACAAACCATTGCGGTGACAAGCGGGGCTCTACGATGGCGTGACAGCGGTAACAGTGTCCCACGGAATGATCATGCGACTCGATGCGATCCAGCAAGCCGTCCTTCTTGAGCTGATCCACCAGTTCCTCGCGACATTGGAAACGGTCCAAGCCCTGATAAGGCCCGGCCTCCGCGTTCATATACCCGTCATCGTCCATGACATTGATGCTGGGCAAATCGTGGCGCTGTCCCATTTCGAAATCGTTCGGATCGTGTGCGGGCGTGACCTTCACAACACCCGTACCGAATTCCGGATCGACCAAGTCATCCTCGACGACAAACAGCTCGCGTTTCAGCACGGGCAGAATGACCTTCTTGCCCACCAAGTGCCGGTAGCGGTCATCGCGGGGATTGATCGCCACGGCGGTATCGCCGAGTAGTGTCTCCGGCCGCGTTGTTGCGACCAATACATAGTCTTTCTTGCGGCCGCCTTTGATGGGATAGCGAATGTAATACAGCTTGCCGTCAACCGGGCGATGCTCGCTCTCCTCGTCCGACAGCGCCGTTTGGCAACGCGGACACCAGTTGATGATGTAGTTGCCGCGATAAATGAGTTCCTTCTCGTAGAGGCGCACGAAAACTTCGGTCACCGCACGGCTGAGGCCCTCGTCCATCGTAAACCGTTCGCGTTCCCAATCGCACGAGGCGCCGATCTTCATCAACTGATTTTTGATGGTATTGCCGTATTCCTCGCGCCATTGCCAGACCCGCTCGACGAACGCCTCGCGACCAAGATCATCGCGCGTCTTACCCTCTTTCTGCAGGTCCCGCTCGACCACGTTTTGGGTCGCGATACCGGCATGATCCGTGCCCGGCACCCACGTCACATTGTAGCCCTGCATGCGACGCCAGCGCACCAACACGTCCTGAATGGTATTGTTCAGGGCATGGCCCATGTGCAGAATGCCGGTTACATTGGGCGGCGGAATGACCACGCAATAGGATTTACCGCCTTTGGCCGGGTCCCCGTGAAAATAACCGCGCTCGAGCCAGCAACGATACCACTTTTCTTCGACAGCCTTGCTGTCGTAGGTTTTGCTTAATTCCGCCATTATACGCCGTCCTGCAGGGCCTTCTGTTCTTCGAGAAACATCTTATACTCGACACTGTCCACCAGCGCTTCCCACGAGGCCTCGAGGAGGTTTTCGGATACGCCCACGGTGCTCCAGCTCTGTTTGCCATCGCTGGACTCGATCAAGACGCGCGTCTTGGCCGCCGTATGCTCTTCCGGATCGAGGATACGCACACGGAAATCGGTCAGGAACACATCGGCGATTTGCGGGAAGAAGCGCGTGAGCGCCTTCCGCAACGCGCCATCCAAGGCATTCACCGGGCCATCCCCTTCAGCCACTGTGTGTTCAATCTCATCGTTGACCCGAACCTTGACCGTTGCCTCACTGCGACACGCTTCATGCTCGGCATTCTTTTCGACAATGACGCGATAGCCTTCCAAACCGAAGAACGGTTTATGGGCTTTCAGGACTTTCTGGATCAACAGCTTAAAGGAC
>SLAD01000371.1 GCA_007126995.1 Kiritimatiellia bacterium
GGACTATTGAACGAAAAATGGCGAGGCGTTAGCGTGTCGAAGCTGATCCCGCACGGAATACACGCGTTCCGTTCCGAATAGAGGGTCTCTTTCCATTCGCCCTTGTCCTCCTCCGTCAGGGCGATCAATACCCCATCCGCGGTATGGAGTGCAGTTTCGACCGAATCGGTCAGTCGCGAGCGCACCTTTTCGTCAATCGACAAGCGATCTACTACCACCTCGATGGTGTGCACCTTCTTCTTGTCCAGTTTCGGCACGTCATCGATCTCATATATGCCGCCGTCGACGCGCACGCGCACGTAACCCTGCTTGCGTACCGAGGCCAAGACCTCCTCATGCTCGCCCTTGCGCCCTTGAATCATCGGGGCCAACAACATCAAGCGGGTCTTCGCCGTCAGACGGAGCAACTGATCCACAATTTCTTCGGCACTTTGACGGGTAATGGGCTGGCCACACTTGGGGCAATGCGCCTGCCCGATATTCGCATAGAGCAAGCGCAGGTAATCGTGAATTTCAGTCGTCGTCGCGACCGTCGAACGGGGATTGGATCCCGCCGTCCGTTGCTCAATCGAGATTGCAGGCGAGAGCCCTTCGATGTAATCCACGTCCGGCTTCTGCATCTGGTCCAGAAACTGCCGGGCATAGGCGGAGAGGCTTTCCACGTATTTCCGCTGCCCCTCGGCATACAGCGTATCAAAGGCCAGCGACGATTTGCCGGACCCGCTCAGACCGGTGATCGTGGTCAACCGGTTCCGAGGTATTTCGACCGAGATATTCTTGAGGTTATGTTCCCGGGCGCCTACGACGACAATCCATTCAGCGCTCATAAACGATATTCGGTCATCAGTCGCTTCTCTGTTTCGCCTTCCACAATGGCCGCCCGAACTTCGACATAGGGAACCAATGAGGAGTTATGCAGTTTCTTCCGCAGCAAATTATCCATCTGAAAAATACCGGCCGAATTATGCAGGTCGACCTCAATCCGTACCGGACGCTCTTCGCCCTTCTTGATGTTGACGGCCTTAACGGCCAACGCGGAGACGGAATGGATGTTTACCTGACCCGAATCAAACGGAATCCGCGAGCGGCCTTCCGTCATATCCAACGCATCGCCTAACTTCACACAGCCTGCCTCAATGGTGAGACAACGTTGATCCGAATTGTGCGCGATAATCGCATGCAGCACTTCAGCGACCATCGCCGTTAATTGTGGCTCGGGATAAATGGGGGCCAGCAATTGGCGTGCCTTCGGATACGCGATGATCAGACTATAGCGTTCATGGTCATCGCGATGGATCGAGATGCCGACGTCATGCAACGCCGAGGCCAGCACTACAATCACCTCGGCATCCTCTGGTGTTAAACCGTGATCCTTGACGGCACTGGGCGTGACGCCACCGGCGATCAGCAACCGCAGCACCCGCAGGGCCGCATTCGTGATAATGCGGATGTGCACCTCTCCGTGATCGCTGATACCGAAACGATCCACGGCATTCACATTCGCCGACTTCCACAATTGGTTCAGTTCTGCGTCCGCATCGATCAAATCAAGCAGTCGCTGTAACTTTTCGTTCTCTTTTACGGGTACCTTTAAAGGCATGTTCGCTCTCCATCTTCAATCATCAATCATCCCGTTGGCGTGTCCTTCGGCACGGCCAACGTGCCATTATGAAACTCAATCACGTGCCCCTTCTCCAGCAGCCAGGTGAGCGGTTGCAACACCTCGCCCATCTGCTCCGGGTGTTCACCCGTGCCGGGCCGTATCCCCTCCAGCAGATCCATCCGCCGACAACCCGGGTGCGCCTTCAGCCAAATCAGGATTTCACGGATCACCTCGATCACGCGCCCCGGATCAACCGGTTTCGGCTCCACGGCGGTCACAAAAACCGATCCATCGGTTGTTTCGAACAGATGCAGGCCCATCCGCCGGAAGGCGCCTCGCAAGGCGCGGACCAGCGTGACCGGAAAGCGTTGTTCCCGTTCCCATGCCGCGCGCAGGACGCGAATGAAACGCTGATCCGACAAATCACGGCTTAGCTTACCCGACAGGACACTGCGATGCGCCACCTTAATGTTGCGGGGCACGACCTGTTCGGCGACGTAGGCGCGTGCAGCCGCCAAATCCATCGGCTCGGCCGGCTGTTCGGACTCCGCCTGCTTCAGGCGGTAGACGGTATCCTGCCGACACTCGTTCTTCCATTGCTCCACCAGCTCGGGATCGCGGATGGTTTCGATTTCGCGGCGATACGCATCGATCTGCAGATGCGGGAACCGGGTACGATGCAGCTCATCCAATTTCTCGTTGTAGCCATGGTAATTGGGCGGGCCCAGCAGCACCCCACTCAGACGGCAACGCGCCACGCACACGAAATTCCCGGCGGGGGCCTCCTTTTCAATCGTTTCCGCTTCGAAAAACTGTTCCAGCGCTTCGCGGGCAACGGCCTGCTCCGCCGCCGTGCGCGTCGTGAACAGGTGACCGGATAGCTTGGATTCGTACCATTCCATAACGTACACACCACCGGTCTTCTTGTTCGCCTCCAACTTCACGAGATGCCAGTCCGGCTTATTTAGAAACATATGCGCCAGTTCAGGCAGCGGAAAAGCGTGCTTTGCTGCGCGCAAATCACTTGCCATGGTGGCCAGTCGGTCTTGCTCCGGCAGAAAGGACACCTGCACCGGCAAAAACGGTTCCGGTCGATGCTGCGACCGCCTGCGATCCTGCGGTCCACCTTCGCGCCGTGGCCCCCTACCCTGCGGCCCGGCACCGCGCACATCTTCCGTACGCCGCTCGCCTCGCCCATCCGGTTGACGCCGTCCACCGCGGTCGGGTGGGCGATCACTGCGTGGTCGGCGTTCTCTGCGGTCACCTCGATCCCGTCCGCCACGGCGCTGATCGGGACCACCGGACCGGCGCGGCCCGCGCCCATCCCTGCGATCCGGGCGTTCGCCCGTTTCGGCGGCAAACTGGCCGTAGGGATCCTTGGCAGGAGGTTGGCGGGCCCAAGCAGGAACAAAGTTTAAATCCAGCACCAGCGAGGATACTGCCGGACCGCTTTGCTTGCCCGACTGCTCCTTTTTCTCGTCATTCTGCATATTCTTACTCGTATTCTTCCTGTTTGGCCTGCCTGTGAATTTGTGTACTATAAGCGACGATCACAGCAGATTGCACGCGATATCTAAGTCGCAGAGACGGAAACAAGCTAACGATGAATACAAGCCACTCATTCGCTCAACAGGATACGGAAAAGTACTCCTCCGCCATCACGCTCTCCGATATGGAGATCTTCATCTTTCCCGAACTGCTTTACAGCCTGTTGCTGGCCAACATTATGTCGCCTCGCATCTGGGCTTGGCGCGATGATCCGTGGTTTGACGGGCTGGAGAAGATGAATCCCTATCGCCGTATCCTGCGACTCAAGCAGTTTATAATGGACCAGTACGAGTTTAATCTGGATCTCGACACTTGGGGGCTCACCCAAAAGGACCGCGAACTGGAACGATTCCGCGGCATCGTGGACGAGGACACCTTGCGCCAGAGTAACGCGCTGTTTGGTTACGAGGGCGACAAGTATTACTTTGACATCGATATCCGGCGGCACTTTGGCCTCGATAAGTATACCTCGGACATCATTCCCTACTGGAAGACGGAAACCATCGAAGCGATGGACGCCTTTCAGTTTCGTGAAGGCTACCGGCAAGGCGCGGGCGAATGCGTCTCGCTTTCGACCCTCTATGCGGCCGCTCTCTTCGTTGTGGCGGGTATTCCGCTGGAGGATATTTATCTGATCGCCACGCCGCTTCATTCCCAAAACTTTGTGGACGTGAAGGAGGGCATCCTGACGAATAACCGTCGCATTGTGACGAAGAACATGTGGTTTAACGGCACCGAACTGACCTACAAAGCACAGCGCGCCATCCGCAATGAGCAAATCACGATTGTCGCGCACAATAGCGGCTACATTCATTCGGTATATCCCGAAGCCTCGATCAACCCGGAGGCCTACCGACAGTTTCAGGACCGCCTGAATGCCTTTTTGGTCACCGACATCAACGCGGAAATCATGGCCAATTTCCTAAGGCAAGAGAGCCGCCTGCAGACCTGCTTCCAGGTCATGGGTACATGTCACGGCAAGACACGGTATATCCCGGCCGAGCGGCTCTACGCGTATGAACACAATAGCCCGTACCGGGTCAGCGACCATACGCGCGAAAAGCTCATCTGTGAGATCGACGAGGACGAGTTCTACCCGGAACCCATCCCCGGTCGCGTGGCGATGCACATGTTCGAAGAGTTCTTTAAGCAGCACAAAATCAATTTATCCAAGGCAGAGGATCTGGAACGACTGCGCACGCAATTCGTCTGCAATAATACCCGCAGCGACGAGATCCTCGAGAAGCTGATCGATTTTTGCCGTATCGATCCGCGCTACCCGGACGCCGAAAAAGAAAAGACCTTCGTTTCGCGTCCGGCAATCGCACTAACCACGGAAATGGATCGACATGAAATCATCGATTACCTCGAATCCATCCGCGCGACTCATCCGATCGCCGATCTGGCGTTCTACGCATATCGCGACATGAATCGCTGTGACTGGACCCCGTTCCTGAACGCGGCCATGGATCGCAACCCAGTCTGCATTGAGGCCACGGACACCTTGGACGATACGGCCATGGTTGAGTGCCTCACGCAATTGGACGAGCATTCGATCTATGACGGTCCGCGACTCGCGCAGCCGGACGAGGTATGGAACTTCCAACGCGGTGACGGGCTGGAGAAGGCCGTGACATTGGCAACTGTTTGGCACCATCGGCATCCGGACGACACGATCATTCTGAACGTTGCCAACGACATCGCCACGCTCAAGTACGGCAGACATGAAACGACCTGGCCAACCGACAAGGGTTTGACCTACGAAGCCGTTTTGGCCGGTGATTGACGCTCAACTACAACTTCTTGGCCTTCGTCAGGCCTAGGCGACTTTGGTGCAGGTGACTGATCGCCAGCGCCAACGCGTCGGCCGCATCATCCGGAGGTTCTTCCGTCAGGGATAGCAGCACCTTAATCATGCGTGCGACCTGCTCCTTGTGCGCGTTTCCATTGCCGACCACGGCCTGTTTCACAGAACGCGGGGAATACTCATAGACATCCAGTTTATTCAGCGCACAAAGCGCCAAGACCACGCCACGCGCCTGCCCTAGTGTTACGGCGGTACGCACATTCTTGCTGAAAAAGATGCCTTCAATCGCGATGACACTCGGTTGATCGCGCTGGATAATCGCCTCCATCTCGCGATGCAGATGCGCCAATGACTCGCTGTGTGAGCGGGTGGCGGGATTTTTGATCCGGTCCCAACTGATGCAGCGATAGGAAGACCCGCGCGCTTCGACCACGCCGACCCCGGTAGACCGCAGCGAGGTGTCAACGCCCAGTACCCGTTGATCAGGCATTCTCGTCCTTCTCAATGGCCTCTAACAGGTCGTCGGCAATATCGAAATTGGCATAGACGTTCTGGACGTCATCGAGATCCTCAAGCATTTCGACGAAACGTAGCAGGGCCTTGGCTTGGGCCAAATCGGTGACAGGCATATAGCTCTCAGGCAGCAGCGTAAGGTCCGAATTTTGCACCGGGATGTTCTTGCCTTCCAGGGCCGTCAATACGTCCGTGTAGGTGGAAGGATCGGTGATGATCTGGAAATAGTCGCCCTCGTTGGTCAACTCTTCCGCACCACTTTCGAGCGCAAGCTCCAGCAACTCGTCCTCCTGCGCCGCCTCCGTCGACACCTCGATCAGCCCTTTGCGGTTAAAGGTGCGCGTGACGCTGCCCTGCCCCGCCAGACTGCCATTATTTTTGGTGAAGACATGTCGAATTTCCGCAGCCGAGCGATTGCGGTTGTCGGTCAAGACCTGTGCGATGATGGCTATGCCGCCGGCGGCGTAGCCCTCGTACATGATCTCTTCCATCTGCTCGCCTTCAAGTTCGCCCGTGCCTTTCTTGATGGCCCGCTCGATGTTATCGGCCGGCATATTCACCGAGCGCGCCTTCTGCACCA
>SLAD01000140.1 GCA_007126995.1 Kiritimatiellia bacterium
CTGGTGACGCCCTACTACTACTATCTCTATACAGCCATGCTCCTCTTGATGGTCTGGGCTTGGCTCCGCATGTTCAGTGGCGACGGAAACGCGTGGTCCGGCATCTGGGGCGGCGCCGCCGCAGGCTTTGGTGCCTTAACCAAAGCGACCTTTCTGGTGGCCCCCGCGCAAGCCCTCTGCTTCGCCTTCCTGGCCGCGGAACGCTGGCTGCATCGACGCTCTTGGGCAATCTGGATATTGTTCACGGGCATCATGATCGTGACCATCATGCCCTGGGCGATGCGTAATCAGCGCGTGTTCGGAGAAACCATACTGATCAATACCGCCGGCCCCTTGGTACTCTACAGCGCTAACAATCCGGAGTCCGACGGTCTTTACAGTGACATCCCGGATCAAGTCGACCTGCAAACGCCACAAGACATGTTGGATCACATGGAATGGTGCAGCGAACAGGCCAAAGCCTTTATCCGCGAAAATCCCGGCCGCTTCATTCAACTGATCGGCCTCAAGCTCTTACATACCTGGGGCACGGAGACGACCTTTGTTGAACTCATCAATCGCAATCGTCAGTCGTTGGGGCCCGTCGACCCGGCCATGCGCTTCGGGGTGCAGGCCGGCTGGGCGCTGTTGGTGTTCGCGTGGGGCGCCGTGGCGTGGCAATCCTTCCGCCAGCGTCGGCCGCCGCGTCCCTTCGAATTGGCCCTCGCCATTCTGGTCTTGAGCAAGTTCCTGATCTATTCCGTGTATGAGGGCGGCGCGCGACATCATATGCCCGTCATTCCCCTCCTCTGGATTTATGTCATGATGTATCGCCCGTCGCCGGAGTCCGACTCGTCATGAGGCGACAACTGAAGGCGGTCGCCCTGCGCGGCGCAGCAATCAGTGGACTATTTGCCTTGAGCCGACGCCGAACCCGCAAGGCGGCCCGCATCCTGGCCTATCACGGTGTCTCTGCCACGTTTGATCCGCACCTCAATTTCGATGGCTTCTTCGTCCATCCGGACGTGTTTGAGCGGCATTTGCGCACCTTGGCCGGACACTATCACGTCATGCCGCTCGATGAACTCGTGACCGCCCTGCGCACGGGGACAGAACTGCCGGATTGCGCCACCGCCATTACCTTCGATGACGGCTACCTCAACAACTTCACCGAAGCCTTGCCTCTCCTCGAACAGTATCGCCTACCCGCGACCTTCTTTGTCACGACGGGCTTCCTCGATCACACCCACGCGCCCTGGTGGTGGACCATTCGGCAAGCGCTGCGAGATCAGCCACGGAACGCGGTGATCGATTGGGAGGCGAAGTTGAAGCGACTACCCGCCGCACAGCGCGAGGCCGAAATGAAAAAGGCCTTTGGCGATGCCCTGCCGCCGAACGACGTCGGGCTGGCAATGATGTCCTGGGATAATGTGCGGGAGCTCGTTCAACGCGGCTACCAAGTCGGCGGACACACCGTATCGCACATTTCGCTGGGTCACGAAACGCGGAACATTGTCTTGGCCGAGGTCAGCGAGTCAATGCAGCGAATCCAGTCGGAGGCCGGCACCGTCTCCCCGGTCTTTTCCTATCCCTACGGTGAGGCAGAGCACTTTAACGCCGAATGGTCCGCCGCCTTGGTGGAACGCGGTATTACCGGCGGCTTGACCACGCAGCAAGGGCTGAACGGCCCCCAAACCGATCCCTTTCGCTTGAATCGCTTGAATGTCACCGGCAACCATGACCGGTACGCCTTCCGCGCCCTTGCGAGTGGTCTGAGTTCGCGCTGCCATTGCCCTTGACCGTGTGCTATTCGGCTTCTATTGTACGCGACTATGGCAGGCATTATTCGGTTCATACGGGGTACCCCCGATCCTTTTCGCATGGCCCGTCGCGGACATCTCTCCGCGGTGGCGCTTTGCGCGCTCACTTTTGCGTTTGCGGACTCCGCTGACGCGCGGCGACCGTATTATGAGGAGGAGCGTCCGGCGCGACGTATCTTCTTCCGCGGGCCCGCCCAGAATAATCCCACCGATCAGTTTGCCTACGCGCAATCGCTCCATGAGGGTGGTCGACTGCGGCGGGCAGGACGACAATATCGCCTGCTGGTTCGCCATTGGCCTGCGGCGCCCGAGGCGCCGGACGCGCAGTTGGCGTATGCGCAGGTTTTGGAGGAGCGTGGGCGATTGGTGCGGGCGGTGGATGAGCTGGATCGCCTGTCCGAACGCTATGTCGGTCGGTACCCGCACGAAGCCGCCTTGGAGAAGAAATTTCATATTGCGGAACGCATGATCGAAGAGCGGCGCGGACAATGGTTTATCTTTCCCGGTTTCAACGCGCCGGAGCGCGCCTTGCCGGTGCTCGAGAACATCGTCCGCATGGGGCCGCGCTGGGAGCGTAGCCCGCAAGCACAGTTGATGATCGGTCAAATCCGCGAGGAGATCGGGCATCGCGAAGAAGCGGTGCTGGCGTATGAGCGGGTCGAAACACGCTATCCGAGAACGCCGCAAGCGCAGGAAGCGGCATTCGGTCGCGTCCGCGTGTTGATGGATCTGGCCAATCGGTATCCACGCGATCAGGATACACTGGAGGCGGCGTTCACCACGCTAGCCCTCACCTTGCAGCAATTCCCCGAGGCCGAAGAAGCTGAGGAGGGCGTGGTGAAGTTGCGGGACTTGCATGAGCGACGCGCGGCCATGGTTTACAACCGGGCCCAGTTCTATGATCGAATTGCCCGTCGACCGCTCGCGGCGGAAATCGTGTACGAGCGGTTACTGGCGAATTTTCCGGACAGCGAATTGGCCGAATCGGCTCGCATCCGGCTGGATGAATTGCAGGAACAACGAAGGAACAAAGATGCATAAATTAATCCGCATCGCAGCATTGCGCAGCGCGCACGTCACCGCACTGATCGTCGGGAGCCTCCTCTTGACCAGCTGTGCCGGCTACCAGCTCGGCTCGATGTTGCCGCCGGACATCGAAACCGTGTTCGTGCCAACATTCGTCAACGACACGGAGGAGCCGCTGCTCGAAGTGGAAACAACGCGCCGAGCCATCAGCTATATTCAGCGGGACGGTTCGCTGAGAATCGCTTCGGAAAACACGGCGGACTCGATCCTGCTGGTGACCCTGACGGATTTCGAGATCGCGGCCATCGCCTATGATCGCACCCGTCGCGCCGCCGCCGAGGAATACCGTATGTTCATTCGGGCTTCGGTACAATTGGTCCGGCGCACGACCGGCACCGTGATTGCCGAGGACCCGCACGTCGTCGGCGAATCAACCTTTCTTCTGGTCGGCGACCTCACCAGCGCAAAGCTGACGGGCATACCGGATGCCGCCGAAGATTTAGCGCAGCGAATCGTCAGCGCTATTGTTGAAGCGTGGTTATAAAAAATGCGCAGCCCCCGCCGGGACTGCGCATTTCAAACCGAGTGTGAGCGAATCAGGACGCCAGCGTGCGAAGCTTGTTCGCAGCGCGCGATTTGTAACGAATGGCCGTATTCTTCTTCAGCACATTCCGCTTGGCCGCCTTGTCCAACACCGAGCAGTATTCGCTGAAGGATTGCTGCATCAAGGCCTTGTCTTCCCCTTCCAGACTGGCTAAGAATTTACGGCGAAATCGACGGACCCGGGACCGGACCGCATAGTTTTCTTTGCGTTGTCGCTCGGAAACGCGCATTCTTTTCTTCGCACTCTTAAGATTTGGCATAAACTACTCCACTAAAGATTAATCTGTTGATGAAAGGGATACCGTTCCAGTGGCCGCTTTCCTACTGCGTCAAGGGTTTCGGGGTCGGCCACTTGAAACAGGCGCTATACTAATTGTCGTAACTCACATGTCAACACACGTTTTCGATTATTTTTTACCAACGTGAATGAACCCCAATCAGCGCAGGACTCGATGATTTTTTGGCCCGATCTGGTGGCCGGCTGGCCCCAGCGTCCAGTACGTGAACGACGGCGGATGGTCTGTGAAATCGGTCGCCGTCTCCATGCGCTCTGGCTCGATCGTATTGATCTACGATGCTTGCCGCTGGAGTTATCAGTCCTTCGGAGGACAAATGATCACTGGGAGTGGCATTGTCCGCCAGACCAGTTGACGCGGAAGCGCTTCCGTTTGTCGACGGACCGTGTGTGCAGTGCGCTGTTGAATGCCTACGGCAGTTCGGGACTACCGTTCTCCCCGCTGGAAGTGGAACTCCTGTTGCGCAAATTCCTGCGCCCGCAAGGTCTCGACCGTGCCGATATCCGCCAGGTTTGCCGGTCCCTCGCCGCCGCCCTGCAAGTGCAGTCCGCCTTGCGTCCTGATCTGCTTTACCGCCGCGCGCTCCGCACGGAAAGCTCGTTTGGCTCGAGCTTGTATCGTGGGTACTGGGCCTATGATCCGCAACTGTCGCCCGGCTTATTGGCTGGAGCGGTGGCCCAGGCTGAGCGCTCGGCGGGCACACCGCTCAAGCAAAGCCATCGCAACACCGTCTGGCACGCGCGCTTGCTGGAACGGGAGGTGGCCATCAAGCGATTCGATTTGCCCCGCTGGCATCATCGCGTGCGCGCAGCGTTGCAGCCCAGCCGCGCCCGCCGCGCGTGGGCGGCCGGACAGGCCTTGCGCGCCCTTCACATCGCCACACCTGAGCCACTCGGTTTTTTGGAAATTCAAGGCCGGTTTTTGCCCAGCCGCAGTTATGTGTTTTCCGCGTACGAGCCGGACAGCCTTGATTTGCGCACTTGGTTCCTGCGGTACTACGCAAAACTCAGCCCCGCCCAACAGCGCATCAGCCAGTCGGCCTTTCGCGAGGCATGGCTGCGCCTTTATCACGCCCGCATCTATCATGGCGATGCCAAGCTCGCCAACTGCCTCGCGCGGCCGCCCTTCGATGCGGGGATCGAGCGGGCCCGGCAACTGGCGTGGATTGATCTCGAGGATCTGCGCTTCGGCGCCTGGATGAACCCCTACCGCGTGCTGCGCAACCTCATGCAAATGAACGGTTCGTTGCATGATCGGCACCTGACAGCGGCGGAGCGATTCGAGTTTATCCATCCGCTGCGACAAGTGTTCCCTTATCTTGAGTATGGTGTGACGAAGCGCCTGATGCGGTGGTGGACGCGGAAGCGCTGGCGCAAGGAGCGACGACGAAGATGCGGGTCCTGAAGGGGTTGATCGGCGCACTGCTCTTACCGGCCTGTGTCGGTGTCACGCTGACCATCTACGGCCTGCTGCTGCAACTGTCCGGAGGCACCTGGCGCGGTTGGTCCCCCGACGTGTGGGCCTTGTTAGGCGGCTTCGGATTATGGATTCTCATCTATTTCGTGATGCCCCGCCCCATGCGCACCTATGTCCTCGCCCATGAGTTGACCCACGCCTTGTGGGCTTGGCTGATGGGCGGGAGTGTGGTCGGCATGAAGGTCAGCAAGCGGGGCGGCCACGTCTTACTGACAAAATCGAACTTTTTGATCACCCTCGCGCCCTACTTTTTCCCGTTCTACACCCTTTGCGTACTCGCCATTCATGCGGTCACTTCCCTCTTCTTTGACACATCGCCCTATGAGGCGGTCTGGCTGGCCTGGATCGGGTTAACATGGGGCTTTCATCTCACCTTTACCCTCTCCATGATCAAAGTCGGGCAATCCGACATTCGCGAACATGGCGCGCTGTTCTCGTACGTGATTATCTACAGCTTCAACTTGCTGGGCATCGGCATTTGGTTGGTCGCCGTATCCGATCTGACCTGGACCGAGTGGACGCACGCCCTCGGCCACGACGTCAGCCACGTATACCAACGGCTGGGCGAATGGCTGATGGAGGCAGTGCACTGGATAGCGAAGGCTTGAGAGAGAACGCCCAGTTTCGGTCATCAGGGTATTGACATCGCCAAAGGCCCTTCGTATAGTCCCCTCACGAATGGGCGAGCGTAGCTCAGTGGTAGAGCTCCACCTTGCCAAGGTGGCTGTCGTGAGTTCGAATCTCATCGCTCGCCCCATTTTCCCCCTTCTTCAAAGATGAAGTTTGCCCTCGGCTGATCCAGCACGTTTTCCAATCATTGGAA
>SLAD01000323.1 GCA_007126995.1 Kiritimatiellia bacterium
GAATCCCCGATATCGCGCCCCGTGGCCCTTCGCGCGTCATCAATTCGAATCCGCCGTCCGCGTAACCGACCACCGGTTGTGCGCCGGTGAGGTCGTGAGCTATTTGATGCACCGCGTGGGCCAGCGCCGCGCCGCCGGCACGGCGGCCTTGATGGCCATCGACGGAACGCGAGAGCGTCATATAGAGGGAAAAGATGAAGCCCGCCAGCACCGCGGCGATCGCTATCGCCAATAGTACTTCCAACAGCGTAAAGCCGGAAGCCGGGCCGCTCCGGTTAAACACGCGCGGTGTTTGCATGTCACCCGGTAAGCTGGGTGAAGAGCAGAATCAAGGCGCCGAGGGCCACGAGGGCGAGCAGGACCATTACGACAAACCAAAGACCTTTGCTCTCGGCTTTGCGCGCGCCGAACGGCGAGATGTTGCCAAAGGATTCCGGGGCAGCGGCCGGGCCGGGCGCTATTTCCACATTGGTCGTCTTCTCCGGTTCATCTTTCATCATCTCACCGGGTGACGCATCAAACATAAATTCGACAGAACCGACCTGCAAAATATCTTTCGGGCGCAGCTTGGACTCGGTGATCTCGCGGGTGTTCACGCGGGTGCCATTGGTGGAACCCAAATCACGAACCTGGTAGCGTTCGCCGTCATAAAAAACTTCGCAGTGGTGGCCGGATACCGACGAGTTATCCACCGGAACCTTGTTGTCGCTCTTGCGACCAATCGTGATCTTTTCCTCGGTGATCTCGAGGTTGGTGCCTTTCACTTCTTTCGACATTCCAATCAAAACGGCCATAGCGATGTTCCTTTCAAACCTGCCACATACTCTCACTTTAAACCGCGTAATGTCAATCGGGCGAACAAAAAATGCCGTACACCGGTCAATTTAGCCCTCTGCGGCGTGTCGACTTATTCCCAGCACGTCGGATCGGGAAAACGCGCGGGCGACCGTCCTGCGGCTGCACCACAACGTCAACCGGATAACCATACACGCGACTGATCTGATCGGAAACCAATACTTTCGCGGGAGCGCCGGATGCGACGAGCCGTCCGTTATCAATCAAGATCAGCCGCGAGCAAAATGAGGCCGCGAGATTCAGATCATGCATCGTCAGCACCAAGGTCATCCCGGTGCGCGTGTGCAGTTCATCGATCAACTCCATTGTGTGCCAAGCCTGCTTGATATCGAGGTGGGCCGTTGGCTCGTCCAGGAGCAGGATTTCCGGCTCTTGGGCAAGCGCCAGCGCAATCATGGCACGATGCTTTTCACCTTCGCTTAAGGCATGGATGGAACGCTGCGCGAGAGCGGCCAAACTCATCTGATCCAGCGCGGCATGGACTGCCTGATGATCTTGAGCGCGCAACGGTTGCCACTCCTTCACATGCGGCGTGCGGCCAAGCCCCACATATTCGTACACCGTCAAATCAGCCAGTAGATCCAGCACCGGCGGGACATAGGCAATCTTCCGCGCCCGCTCGCGAACCGGCCAGTGGTGCACCGGTCGGCCCGACAAGTTGAGCGCGCCGGCGCTGGGCGTCATATCGCCTGCCAAGAGACGCAACAGTGTGGTCTTGCCGGCCCCGTTGGGACCGATCAAGGCGAGATGCTCGCCTCGCTCGATGCGGAACTCGAAGGCATGCAGCACCGGCGTTTCCCGATAGCCGGCATGCAGCGCGACGCCCTCATAAAGTGGTGTGGTCCGGTTTTCGGTCATCGCCAAATCTCCCGCTGCCGCTTACGTAAGAGGATAAGGAAGAACGGTCCGCCTACCAAGGCCGTCAACACGCCGACAGGAATCTCTACGGGGAACATCAGCAGGCGTCCTAGTCCATCCGCCCAAACCAAAAACGCCGCACCGATACAGGCCGCCACCGGGAGCAGGCGACGGTGATTCGCGCCGACCAACGCCCGCGCGGTGTGCGGTGCGATCAATCCCACGAAGGCGATGATGCCGCACACGCTCACGCTCGCAGCGGCCAATAGCGTCGCCAAGCCCAGCACGAGCACTTTCGTGCGCTCCGGCGAAATTCCCACATGCGCTGCGCCGTCGTCACCCAATAGCATGGCGTTGAGGCTGCGGCTCTGTCCCCACAACCAAATCGCGGCCAGGCTATTCATTGCCGTAACCCATAACACCAACGAGGTGCTGTAAACCTGCAAGTCGCCCAGCAACCACCACAGGATGGCCTGCAAGCCTTCGGCCGAGGATTGGCTGACCAGGAACATCAAGAGGCTGCCCGTCATCGCGCCCCAGACCACGCCGGCCAGAATCAGGGTGTGCGGGGTGGTCCCGCGCGCGGTACGGGCCAATCGATACACAATAACCAGACTGATGGTTGCGCCGACAAACCCCGCAACCGGGAGCAGGAATAGACCGATCGACAGGCCGCCCAGCACGATACAGAGGGCGGTGCCCAAGCCTGCGCCGGAGGACAGGCCGAGCACATACGGTTCAGCCAAGGGATTGCGCAGGATGGTCTGCAGCACCACACCGGCCAACGCCAGCGACGCGCCCGCCACCGCACCCAGTCCGACTCGCCAGAGACGGATTTCAAGGATACCCGCCCGGTCAGGATCCCAGAGGCTCCAAGGCCGTTGCCAGCCGTCGCCAAGAAACAGGCCACACCCGACGAGGATCAGGCAGGTGATGGCTATACCGACAGCTTTCAGGATATCGCGGGAACCTTTCGCTGCCATTGTTGTCTTGCGCTCCAAAAGTTTCTGGTGTGCCTGATCCGCAGGACGCACGCGATCAATCCGTCTCGTCGTGCTCGTCCTCCTGCGACGGGTCCATGCCGATATCCGCCAGCGATATCGTGATTTTGACCGGCCAGTGATCGCTGGTTTCGTCCGATACATGAATCATGCGAGCTAGCGGCGTACCCACGCCGCGGGTGAAAAAGTGATCCAGCGTGGTGGGATTATATAAATCGCTGCCTCGCCAGGTCAGGCGCTCGTCGCGCGGGACGCCTTGCCAGCAGTCGTGAAAACCGGCATCGATCATCATGTCGACCACCCGGTCATCGAAATCACCGTCGCGATTCGTGTTGAAATCGCCACCGACAATTACGCCGGCCACGCGGCCCCAGAACGTGGCCTGCATTTCATCGATGTGATCGAGCAGCTGCCGGATGCTTTCCTCGCGAATGTGGTAATTGCGCTGCGTTTGTTCCGGCGAATCCGCCAAATTGCTTTTGAGATGGACCGAGTAGACCAGCAGTACTTCAAAGCGATCGGTCGGCAACTGGATCGCGGCCACGCTGAATCCGCGCGGCGGATCGACTTCATCGCCACTTTGCCAAGGCTCGGACCAAGCGGCATAGACCGGCACTTTCGCCGCAATCCCGATTTGTTGAGGCCAATATTCGCTATCTGATCGTCCTCGGAAAGCCGAAACGACGGCGGGCTGCAAACCGGGCACAACGCTGCACAGATCCGCGAACGCTTGCCAGCCGCGCATTTCCTGGGCGACGAAGATGTCCGGGTCCATCCGTTTCAGCTCTTCTTGCACCACCGCCATATGCTGTGTCAGTCGTTCACCGCGGGCGTAGCGAAACCGTCCGGGAAACCACTCGATATTCCACGTGACCAGGGTCCACGTATCCGGATCGGTTGACTCAATGTCTACCTCCACCGCAGGCGACCACGCGGCCAACCCCAGCAAGAGTATGAGTACACCAAAGATTTGCTTTAACTTCATCGTATCAACTTATGTTGTTTAACCTAGAAACGGCAGTTCGGCGAGTTCAGAAAGCAGATAAAGGCGAAAGATAAAGGAATAGCGTCTTTCACCACCTTGTCTTTTGCCATCATCTTTCGCCTTAATCTGCACCCGCAAGATGTCAGACCGCTATGGAAAGACACCGCGCCAGCGTACCGCATTGGCTACTCGATTCACCGCCAGCATATAGGCCGCCAGGCGCATCGAGCACTGCTCGCGCTCCGCGATCTCCATCACGTCATGAAAGCCGCGCGTCATGATCCGGGTCAGTTCCCGGTCAATACTGTCCTCATCCCAGAAGAGCGACTGCAGATCCTGTACCCACTCAAAATAGGACACGGTGACGCCACCCGCGTTCGCCAGAATATCGGGCAACACGAAGACACCGTTGGATTGCAAAATTTCGTCGGCTTCCGGCGTGGTCGGTCCGTTGGCGCCTTCCACCACCATGCGGGCTTTGACCTGATGGGCATTCTCCGTCGTAATCTGGTTTTCCAATGCGCAGGGCGCCAGCACCTCGACCTCAAGCCCCAATAGCTGGCGATTCGCCGTCTCCACATCCTCCACAAAGTCGCCGCCCGCGAAGCCGGCGATCAGACCGCCGGGAGCGGCGCGCGTGTGCTCCAGCAAGGCCGGAATATCGATGCCTTTCTGATTGAAGAGGCCGCCGGAAATATCGGTGACGGCCACAATCGGGCAGCCCAGTTCGTCAAGATACTGCGCCAGCGAACTGCCCACTTTGCCGAACCCCTGAATCGCGATGCGCGTTTCGGCCGGTTCCATCTTGAACCGCTTCATCGCCTCGTGCAAAACCAGCATCGCGCCGCGACCGGTTGCCGTGTGTCGCCCCAGGCTACCGCCCATTTCGACCGGTTTTCCGGTGACCACGCCGGGCGCCGAATAGCCTACCCCCATGGAGTAGGTATCCATGATCCAGGACATCACTTGGGGATTCGTATTTACGTCCGGCGCCGGGATATCTTTTTCGGGTCCGATGATGATCGAAATTTCAGAGGTCAATCGCCGCGTCAAATTCTCGACCTCTTTCAGCGACATATCACTGGGATCACAAATCACGCCGCCTTTGGCGCCGCCATAGGGAATGTTGACGACCGCACATTTCCACGTCATCCACATCGCCATGGCCTTCACTTCGTCCAGCGTCACATCGGGGTGATAGCGAATGCCGCCCTTGGCGGGGCCGCGGTCCAGGTTGTGCTGCACCCGATAGCCTTCGAAGACCTGGATCGAGCCGTCATCCATTTGGACCGGCAAGGAAACGATCAGGGCGCGCTTGCAGCTACGGAGTTTGGCGTGAATGCCCGGATCCAGATCGATTTTGCCCGCCACCAAATCCAACTGCTGGCAAGCCATCTCCCACGGATTAAACGGGGCACGCATCGAGAACCTAGGACACGCGCATGGGCATCAAAACGTACAGGAAGGGAACATCCGCCTTGATCACGCCGGGACTGAGTTCGTCGGTGATCTCCATGAAGATCTCGTCGCTTTCCAGATTACGCAGCGGATCGACCAGGAATTCGGGGTTGAAGGCCACCGAAATCTCCTTCTCAGCGTATTTGATCGGCAACGTTTCACGCGCCTCACCGACCTCGGGTGTTTCAGTGATGACCTCGAGCTTGTTTTTGCCGAACTTGAGCTTCACGGAACGGGATTGATCGGTTGTCATCAGGGCGGCCCGTCGCACCGCCGCCAACAGCGCCTCGCGCTCAACCGGTACCCGCTGATCGCTGGAGGCCGGCACCACCTGGCGATAATTCGGATACGTGCCTTCAATCAAACGCGAGACCACCAACATTTCGCCGAAATCGAAGGCCACCTGCTTCTGCGTGGCCACGACTTTGACAGTGCCGGAATCGCCTAACGTGCGCACCAATTCGTTGACCGTCTTGCTGGGCACGATCAAATCGATTTCGGAATCGGCGGGGAACTCGACTTCCTGCTCCACCAACGCCAAGCGGCGGCCGTCCGTGGCCACGGTGGTCAGTTTGTCGTTACGAAAACTCATCAAGACACCGTTCAACACTTGGCGCGTCTCATCGGTCGAGGCGGCATAGCAGGTCTTTTGCAGCATGTCCCGGAATAGATCCTGATCCAGCGAATAACTATTCCCTTCATCAAATTTGGGCAGCGGCGGAAAATCATCCTCCGAAATGCCCACCATCTTGAAGTACGACGACGCCGTATTGATCTTCGCGAGGTCATTATCGTCCGACTCAATCTC
>SLAD01000190.1 GCA_007126995.1 Kiritimatiellia bacterium
AAAGCGGGATCAAGACCGCCGAGGACGTGGTGCGCCTGCGCGATGCCGGTTACCACGGGATCCTGGTGGGCGAACACATTTTGCGGCAAGAGACGGTTGGCCCGGCGATCCAAGCGCTAATGAGTGGGGTATGGGCGTCTTCGTAAAGATTTGCGGTTGTGCCTCGCCCGACGATGCGCACGCGATTGCCGAGCTGCGCCCAGATGCGGTCGGCTTCATTCTGTGGCCGGGTTCGAAACGTTATGTAAAACCCAACGCCATCGCCGAATGGACTCGTGACTGGCCGGACGATCTACTGAAGGTCGGCGTCTTCGTGGATGAACCCGTTGAACGGGTTCAAGCGGTGGCCGAAACGGCCGGGCTGGATGTCGTGCAATTACATGGGCGCGAGAGCGCTGAGGACCTCGCTGCACTCGCCCCTCGATTGGTTTGGAAGGCGGTGCATTTGAATCGCCCACTGCCACCGGATTTGGAAAAGTATCCGGCCGATGCCTTTCTACTCGACTATCACGGCGACCGCATGCTGGGTGGGACCGGACAGCAGGTGGACTGGGATGCCGCACGACGCTTCGTCGAGGGCACCACCCGAAAAGTCCTGCTGGCAGGTGGCCTGAATCGTGATAACGTTGTCGCAGCGATTCAGGCGGTTCACCCTTGGGGCGTGGATGTGAGTTCCGGTGTCGAGCAGGCGCCGGGCCAAAAGGATTTAGCAGCAGTAAAGGACTTTATCGAACAATGCCGAAGCAACGATTGAATACCGATCCGGATCAGCATGGCTATTTCGGGTCGTACGGCGGGATGTACGTGCCCGAAACCCTGATGACGCCCTTGCTGGAGCTGTCGACCGCCTATGACCAAGCACGCAAGGATAGCGACTTCAAGCGCGAACTGAACGCGCTATTGCGCGATTATGTCGGCCGCCCCACGCCCTTGTATTTCGCGGAGCGCATGACAAAGGAATTGGGCTGCAAAGCGGTCTACTTGAAACGCGAGGACCTGTGTCACACCGGTGCACACAAAATCAACAATTCCATGGGGCAGGCCTTGCTGGCGAAGCGGATGGGGAAGCAGCGCGTGATTGCGGAAACCGGCGCCGGCCAACACGGCGTCGCTACCGCCACGGTCGCGGCCATGTTCGGCATGGAGTGCGTCATCTATATGGGTGAGCTCGACATGGAGCGGCAGGCGCTCAATGTCTTCCGTATGCGCAGCTTGGGGGCCGAGGTCGTGCCCGTTACCGCGGGTCAGAAGACATTAAAAGAGGCGATCAGTGAGGCCATGCGGGATTGGGTGACCAATATCCGCAGCACACACTATATTCTGGGTTCGGCGCTCGGCGCTCATCCGTATCCCCGCATGGTGCGGGATTTCCAGTCGGTGATTGGAAAAGAAACACGGCGACAAGTTATGCGCATCGCCGGGCGTTTGCCCACCGCCATTTTGGCCTGCGTTGGCGGCGGAAGTAATTCGATCGGGATATTCCATCCCTTTATCAATGATCGAAAGGTGCGCTTGATCGGTGTGGAAGCCGGCGGCTTGGGTATTCGCAACGGCCAACATGCGGCGCGATTCGCGGGCGGCAAGGTCGGGATCCTGCAAGGGACCAAGACCTTTGTGTTACAAGATCGCAATGGCCAGATTCAGCTTACCCATTCCGTCAGCGCCGGTTTGGATTATGCCGCCATTGGGCCCGAGCATAGCCTGTTACGCGATTTGGGGCGGGTGGAGTACGGTCACGTGAATGACCGCGAAGCCGTGGATGCCTTTGATACGCTGGCGCGCTGGGAAGGCCTGCTGCCGGCACTTGAAACTGCGCATGCGGTCGCCTACATGATCAAGCATGCCGATCAGTGGCGTAAGAACGACGTGCTGGTGCTCAACCTTTCCGGGCGCGGCGATAAGGATGTGCAGCAAGTCGCTGCCTGGAAGCAGGAGCAGCAGCGATGAGTTTGCGTAGCATGACCGGCTACGGGCGGGGTCAAACCTCGATAGGCGGCGTCGCGGCAACGGTTGAGATCAGCGCCGTGAACCGCAAACAACTGGACATCCAATGCGCTTTACCGCGCGGCATGGGTGCGCTGGAGGCGCGCGCGATCGAGCTGATTCAGTCCAAGGTAGCCCGCGGCCGATTAACGGTTGATGTGACGGTGGACTGGGCAGACGTTGCCCGGCGGAAAGCGGTGCGGCTGGATGAGCCGTTGGCCGCTGCCTATCTGGACGCCCTGCGCTCCGGCGCGCGATCACTCAACATCAAAGACGATCTCGGCATGAAAGCGCTCATCCAGCTCCCCGACGTCGTTCAACTGGCCCGCCCGCAAGAGGATCTCGAGCGCGCGTGGAAGCCGATCGAGAAGGCCCTGCAGCACGCCCTGAAGGAGTTCAACGCCATGCGGGCCCGGGAAGGCCGGGTACTGCAGCAGGATTTACAAATGCGCATTGGCCTGCTGGAGAAGCTGGTAAAAGCCATTCACAAACGAGCGCCTGCAGTAGCCAAGAACTATCGGAAAAAGCTCCTGGCTCGGCTGAAGCAGGCCGGACTGGATGCAGATCAGCGCGATGACCGGGTGTTGCGGGAAATCGCCCTGTTTGCGGATCGCTGTGACATTACCGAGGAATTAACCCGGCTGGAAAGCCACTTGAATCAAGCGCGTCGCATGGCACGCTCACGCTCAGCCACGGGCCGCTCGTTGGACTTCTTGGCTCAGGAACTTTTTCGTGAAATCAATACCATCGGATCGAAGGCAAACGATAGCGCCATTCTTCAGCGTGTGGTGGATTTCAAAACGGAATTGGAACGAATTAGGGAACAGGTGCAGAACATAGAATGATCACATTGAAACGAAAACCGCTTTTGATGATTGTCTCCGCTCCTTCCGGCGCCGGCAAAACAACGCTTTGTGACCGTCTGGTGGCTGAGTTCGATTGTATAACGTACTCGGTGTCCTGCACCACCCGGGCCCCACGGGAAGGGGAGATTGATGGCGTGAGTTATCACTTCCTTTCGCAGGAAACGTTTGAGGCCCGTCAAGCAAATGGAGATTTTCTGGAGCATGCCGTTGTACACGGCAACCATTACGGCACCTTGAAGGCCAGTGTGCAGGCCTCGCTGGAGTCTGGGCAAGACGTGCTGATGGACATTGACGTACAGGGCGCGCAACAAATCCGCGCCTACCTGGAAAGCGGACCGGACAACGAGTGGATTCGTGACATCTACTGTGATGTGTTTATTGCGCCACCATCCATGGAGGATTTGCAGCTCCGTTTGTGGGGCCGTGGCAAGGACGATGAAGCCGTCATTCGTCGCCGTCTGGAACGCGCCCGCGAGGAGCTGACCTGCTGGGTAGACTACCAGTATGTGATCGTCAATGACCGTCTGGAAGAGTCGTACGCCACCTTGCGTTCCATTCTGTTGGCGGAGCGTCACAAGGCGCATCGCATTGTGTCAACCTCGATTAGTAAACGATAAAGGCGAAACAGAGCGTCGCCTACATTATTAGGCAGGCATTGTATTTGCAGGATTTTGACCTGTATTCCGTTGACGCGTATCCACTGAGTCTCTATTTTCCTACTAAGGATCATGTAGCAGGTAAGTCAATGAACCTGATCAACCTATCAACTCCTCGCGGGAGAAGAATGAAAGAGGGGATAGAGAAAATGGCAGCAAAAAAGAAAGCAGCCGCTAAGAAGAAGGTAGCCAAGAAGGCACCGGCGAAAAAGAAAGTCGCCAAGAAAAAGGTAGCCAAGAAGAAGGCGCCGGCTAAGAAAGCGGTGAAGAAGAAAGTTGCGGCAGCCAAAAAGGTAGCGAAGAAGGTCGTCAAGAAGGCGGCCAAGAAGGCACCGGCGAAAAAGAAAGTCGCCAAGAAAAAGGTAGCCAAAAAGGCGCCGGCGAAAAAGAAAGTGGCTCGGAAAAAAGCCGCAAAGAAAAAATAATTCAGTCTAACTGAATACAAAGAGAATGGCAGTCGTCACGGAACTGAATTCGGAGTGACGGCTGCCATTTTTCTTGAACAAGATCGCGCCAAGCCGCAACGGCTACAAGCGATCGTCACAGTCATATGCAACTCTCTTGCTCATAGGACAATGACCCGCCGCAGCGGGTTCGTCAATATTGATTCTCAGCAAAAGCATTGACCTACTATATGTTGTAGTTTAGCCTTCAGAATTGGCTAGATATAGTGAGCGTTTTCCCCTCGGTTGGGGGCTAGTACTCAGGTTCGATTGGCAGAGAGGACATAGATGCGCTGTCCCAAGTGCACTCATCAAGAAGATAAAGTGGTTGATACTCGGACGGTCCGTAACGGTGACGCGATACGGCGGCGGCGGGTCTGTCTAAAGTGTGGCCACCGGTTTACCACTTATGAAGAGGTCGCAAAAGCCCACCTGCGGGTGATTAAACGGGATGGGCGGCACGAGGAGTTGGATCGCAATAAGCTGTTGGGCGGGATCATGCGCGCGTGTGAAAAACGTCCCGTCAGTGCGACGGATGTCGAGCTGATTGTCAGTCGCATTTTGAATGAGTTGGAGGCGGAGTACGAACGCGAGCTGCCCAGCACGGCCATCGGCATGAAGGTGATGGAGGCATTGGAAAAGATCGATGAGGTCGCCTACATTCGGTTCGCGTCGGTGTACCGGCGCTTTAAGGATGTTAATCAATTCTTGAGCGAGGTCGAGGGACTCATTGGACGTGAATAGGTAGAGGGTTTATGCGCGTGCTGCACGAAAATTTTGAGACGGATGACGAGATCGCGATCCGCAATTACCTCGTTGGCACCGTGGCGCAGGATGTTGCGTTGTCATCGGAACGGGTGCAACGTTTGCATGAGGCCGCCCGTAGTGTTGCGGCACACTACCGAGTCCGTATGGAGCAGGGGGCATCGAACGAAGACCTGCATTTTCTTTATGCCCGCGCCCTCTGGGGAGCGGGTGAAAGCGATCTCGCCCGGGATTGGTTGAGTCAGACGGTCGCTTCCCGATCGGCGCGCGACACCGCCGTTGCCTTGCTTGAGGCAGGCGTGCTGGATCCACTGTTGTGGTCCGCGGCGGCCACAGGGGTTCTGCGTTATCAATCCGATTGGGTGTCGATGGATCGGAGCGACCTATGGCGCTTAAATCTGGCGCGTGTGGCCGATTGGACGCGTGAGATTGAGCTGGTGCGATCAGAGGCGCTGCGTCGAGTCGTTCAGCTTCTACTGCCCGTATGGCATCAGACGGCGGGTCGAGGCGCGCTAGGATTGAAAATGGTGGAAGCCGAGTGGGCCACGGAGGAGATGGCCTGGTGCGAAGCGATCTTAACCAAAGAGAGCCACGCCCGCGGCTGGCCGCATGTGCCGGATGTCGTGCGCTTAGCGTGAACAGCGAGAGGATCGGCGTCGCCCCTTGAACCCGCAGTTAAATAATGCCGAATGGTATGTGCTGACTTTGGTGTTGCCGGCCGATGTGGATGAGGAGCTGGTGGATGATCTCCGTGAATATACCGAGCGGGATGTCGTTCAGTTGAATCAACCCGAATCCGATCACACCTGGATTGAAATCTACTTTGATTGCCGTGAAGCGGCAGAAGCCGCGGAACATGCCTGCCGCGATTGGCCGTTCCCGATTCAGGCGACCGGGGTACGCCATTGCCGCAGTCGGGATTGGGAAGCCTTTTGGAAGCTCCACTTTACGTCCCGTCCGATTGGCGAGCGGCTATTCATCGTTCCTGACTGGGAATCGCAACCCGCAGTAGAGCAGGGACGATGTATTTTGCGTATCGTGCCAGGACTGAGCTTTGGCACCGGCGAACATTTTACCACACGTTTCTGTCTGGAGATGATCGATCGGCTCGCGCCTCCGGCCGGACCATGTCAGTCCATGTGGGATGTCGGTTGTGGCAGCGGCTTGCTGGCCGTGGCCGGCGCCGTATTGGGCATGGAGGCGGTGTTAGGGACAGACAATGATCCGATCTG
>SLAD01000243.1 GCA_007126995.1 Kiritimatiellia bacterium
CGTTACGCTCATCACGTAAACACGATTTCGAGTCGCGCGCCTTCGACCACTCAGCCACCCCTCCGTAAATCTATTGGAATGGTTACAATTAAGCCAAGTCGGGCGGGTTGTCCACAGCAAAGGCGGTTGGCAGCTTGATCCATGGGAAGAAATGACGAAGCACCCAAGTACCCAAGCCCGAAGGAAGCCTGAATTGCCGATTCGGGTTTAGGGTTTCGGATTTGCTTCGGGCGTGGGTATTTCGTCATTCGTCATTGACGAGCAAGAACTTGTCCAAGATCAGGAGTTCGCAAGGGATCGAGGATGTCGCTACGATTGTGCTTTATGCTACGAATTGCCGTGGCATAAATACGGAATCACCATGAGCGATGAGGAATACAAAGCGAGTGCGGCCCAGGAATCGGAGCCTCCCGAGGTCAAGGAGGAGGTGCTGGTTCAGCGGGCGCAGAAAGGCGATATCGACGCCTTCGATGAATTGATGCGTCGACATCAAGGCAAAATCTACGCATTGACGTATAATATGACAGGGAATAAGCAGGACGCGGAGGATTTGGTCCAAGAGGTCTTCCTGAAAGGATTCAAGGTGATTGATCGGTTTAAGGGCAAATCCTCCTTTTATACGTGGATCTATCGCATTGCGGTGAACCGGGCGATCAACTTTGTGAAACGGCGCCGCAACCGGATGGCGTTGAGTCTGAATCATGTCGATCACGGGGTTGAAACGGACGAAGCCTATGTGGAGTTGTCCTCGCGGGAGTCGCCCTTCCGCGATGCGACCCTGTCGGAGCTGCAGGAAAAATTGAACGCGGCATTACAGACCTTGTCTGAAAAACACAGAGCGGTGGTGATCATGCATGATATTCAAGGCATACCCCACGATGAGATTGGTAAAGTGATGGGCTGTTCGCCCGGCACCATTCGCTCGCGACTTTTTTATGCGCGACAACAGTTACAGGCGGAATTGGCGGAGTACGCATCATGAACAGGCAAAAAAAGAAATGGCTGGAGCAGCTCGCGCTGCACCGCAGTGAGTCCACCCTGCCGGAGCACCTGCGTGCAGTGCTGAACGAGCAACCGGACGTCCGGGAAGCGTGGGCGCAATCCAACCGGGTGGCCTCGCTGTTGTCGTTGAAGCGCTATGAACTACCGGAAGAAGAGGCGGGGCAGCGTTGTCGCTCGGCCGTGATCCGGCAATTGCGCTCCGTTCCGGCCATGGAATCCGACGGACGCTGGGGCTGGCTTTGGGTCGATGCGACACCGGTCATGCGTATGACCTTGGCCGCCTTGTTCGTTGCCATGATCGGTTTGCACATGCTGGCGGGCGGGCCGCTGGTTGATCACGATCCAGCCGAAGCCGCGCACTGGACGCCGGATGCGATGGCGATGGGGCCCGGCCCGGCCGATGGGCTGGATGATCGGCCCAATCCTGAATTTGCTGAATTTATGTCCCAGTGGATGCCGCAGATGCAGCAGAGCAGCATCCGGCTGATCAGCTATTCCCCTTAACCCTGCAGGCGCCGCTGCATTGAGCTGGGCGCTCGACGTTGTCCGGTGGGCCGTGGCGCGGGCCGGGCGGCGGTGCGCGGTCGCGCAGCAACCGGGGCGGCCTTAACCTCGCGGGAGCCCACCGACTCACCGCATACCGCGCAACGATAGTCGTGCAGCTCTGCATGCGGTAATACGAGCAGCAACTTTTCCCGCACGGGCTGGGCCGATTTGCACTTGGGGCAATACAGCTCGCTCGCCCGCAGATCTTCAAACTGTTGATTCATGCGGTCATTCTAAAGTATTGCACTGGGACTGCAAGCCCGCCCTCTCCGGGCGTCAGCCCTGAATTTCTCCTTGACCGCACTAGGCATCTACGGCATACGTCAGCCGCTCACAGAGAGATAATAACAGGAGAGTACTATGGCGTTGATCGATTTTGGCGGCACCAAAGAGCATGTGGTGACGCGTAAAGAGTTTTCATTGGCACGAGCCAAAAAAGAGTTGAAGAAAGAGACCATCGCGGTGATCGGCTATGGCGTGCAGGGACCGGCGCAGGCGTTGAACCTGAAGGATAACGGCTTCAACGTGATCATCGGCCAGTCCAAGGCCTTCAAGAGCGATTGGGAGCGCGCCCGCAAGGACGGGTGGGTGCCCGGCAAGACCTTGTTCGATGTCGAAGAAGCAGCCCAGCGCGGCACGGTTATTCAGTTGCTGGTTTCGGATGCGGCGCAACGCATCATCTGGCCGACCATCAAGAAGAACCTGAATCCCGGCGATGCCCTCTATTTCTCGCACGGTTTTTCGATTGTCTACAAAGAGCAGACCAAAGTGATTCCGCCGGACAATGTCGACGTGATCATGGTGGCGCCGAAGGGGTCGGGCACATCGGTGCGTCGCAACTTTCTGTCGGGCTCGGGCATCAATTCCAGCTACGCGGTCTTTCAGGACGCGACCGGCCGCGCCGAAGCGCGTTGCCTGGCCCTCGGCATTGGCGTGGGCTCGGGTTATCTGTTCCCCACCACCTTCGAGCAGGAAGTCTACAGCGATTTGACCGGCGAGCGCGGTGTGTTGATGGGCGCGTTGGCGGGCCTGATGGAAGCGCAATACGATGTGTTGCGTCAAAACGGTCACTCGCCGAGCGAGGCGTTCAATGAGACCGTCGAAGAGTTGACCCAGAGTCTGATCCGGCTAGTCGATGAGAACGGCATGGATTGGATGTATGCCAACTGCTCGATGACCGCTCAGCGCGGCGCACTGGACTGGAAGCCGAAATTCAAGAAAGCCACGCTGCCCGTGTTCAAGGAACTCTACAAGTCCGTCAAGAGCGGGAAAGAGACCAGGCGCGTGCTGAACGTGTCGAAGAAGAAGGATTATCGCCAATCGCTGACCAAGGAGTTGGAGAAGATTGGTAATTCGGAAATGTGGCAGGCCGGCAAGGCCGTGCGTAAATTGCGCCCGAAGAACAAGGCCGTCGCGATTACGAAGTCGACCAAAGGTGTCGGCGGTCGCGCCAAGAATTAAGACGCCAACCCCCCTTTGGCGTCGAAGTGGTGGTCAGTCGGCGTAGCCGCGTGCGCGCCGGCTGACTCCACGGAAAGCGAGTGTTCATGTCATTTCTCAATCGATTAAAAGATCTATTTGCCTCCGACGATGTCGCGGTTCCTTCCGGCGTCTATCACGTCGTGGACACCTCGGGCCTGGCGGGCGGTCGAGGCGACCGTTTGTCACCGCGTGACCGGCTGGCGCTGTTGCAAAAGCTGGCCCAATTCGCCGAGCGCGAGCAGTTGCAGATGGCGGCTTTGCTGGACGGACGTCCCCTGCGCGAGGCCCCGGATGGCGGTGAATTCAAGGGGATCGATGTCCATTATGCCGAGGGCGCGGAAGCCCTTGCCAAGCGTGCGCTGGAAATCGCCCGCAGCAAAGGGCGTCGTACCCTTTTGATTACGCAGCAACGCGACTTGGAAGAGCAAGCCCGGCAAACCGGTATTGGAACCTTGCGGGCCACGTCACTGCGTCGCGCACTGGACGAAAACGGTGGTGGTGGCGGTCGCGGTGGACGTTCTGGCCAGGAGGGTGGTCGCTCCGGCGGGCGGAACCGCCGTCGGTCCCGCTCGCGTCGTCCGGCGAACGCGGAGCAGGGACGCTCCGAAAACGCGCCCCCCAAGGCCGAAAGCAAGCCCGCCGCCAAGTCGAACAAAGACGGCGTCAGCGATCTGATCGATCTCGTTTAGGTGCGCGCCCCCTTAGGGGCTTGCTTCGCAGCCCACAGTATGTCCTTATTCCCCTTGTCGGCCCGCATTACAGGGGGCGACTAGGGGTTTCCCCGACCGTGTGTGTCGCTAGCCCCCCGATTCAGCTTGGGCTCGGATTAGTTTACAAAATCGCGCTCCAAGCAAAGTGTGGATAATAAACGAGAGAGGGAATAAAGATGTCTGCAACAACCAATAAAAAGCTACTCGACTGGGTAAACGAAGTCGTTGCCATGTGCCAGCCGGACCACGTTGTATGGTGCGACGGATCCAAGGCTGAATACGACCGCATGACGAATTCGCTGGTCAAGGGAGGCACCTTCATTCCGCTGAACGAGGATATCCGTCCGAACAGTTTCTACTGCCGCTCTGATCCGGCTGATGTCGCCCGTGTAGAAGAGTTTACCTTCATCTGTTCAGAACGCGAAGAAGACGCCGGCCCGACGAACAACTGGGCCGATCCGAAGGAAATGAAAGAGAAGATGCGTGGGCTCTACGGCGGTTGTATGCAGGGCCGCAGCATGTTTGTGATTCCTTACTCGATGGGACCGATTGGTAGCCCGATCGCCAAGGTCGGTGTGGAATTGACCGACTCCGCCTACGTGGTGGTGAATATGCACATCATGGCGCGCGTTGGCACCAAAGTGCTGGAAGCGCTCGGCGACAGCGACGACTTTGTGCGTGGCATCCACTCGATTGGTGCTCCGCTGATCAAGCCCAATCAATCGGATGTGCCTTGGCCCTGCAATGCCGAGAACAAGTACATCACGCACTATCCTGAAACCCGTGAGATTTGGTCCTACGGATCGGGTTACGGCGGCAACGCATTGCTTGGTAAAAAGTGTCATGCGCTGCGCATTGCTTCGGTGCAGGCGCGGGATGAAGGTTGGATGGCAGAGCACATGTTGATCCTCAAGCTCACCTCGCCGGAAGGCACCGTCAAGTATGTGGCGGCGGCGTTCCCAAGCGCCTGCGGAAAGACGAACTTGGCCATGTTGGAGCCGACCGTTGAAGGCTGGAAGGTGGAGTGTATTGGCGACGATATTGCCTGGATGAAGTTCGGCGAGGATGGCCGTTTGTATGCGATCAATCCGGAAGCCGGCTTCTTTGGCGTGGCGCCCGGAACCAGTATGGCCTCGAACCCCAACGCCATGCGCACGCTGCACGCGAACAGCATCTTCACCAATTGCGCCATTACACCGGACGGCGACATTTGGTGGGAGGAAATCGGCGGAGAAGAGCCGAAGGAGTTGTTTGACTGGTTGCGCCGTCGTTGGACGCCGGATTCGAAGCGTAAAGCCTCGCATCCCAACGCGCGCTTTACGACACCTGCGGCCCAGTGCCCGGTCATTGCGCCCGAGTGGGAAGATCCCGCCGGCGTGCCGATCGACGCCTTTCTGTTCGGTGGTCGTCGTGCCACGACCATTCCGCTGGTGACCGAGGCGCGGGACTGGAATCACGGCACCTTTCTGGGTGCGGTCATGTCCTCCGAAATGACGGCTGCCGCCGCCGGCACCGTCGGCACATTGCGTCGCGATCCGATGGCGATGTTGCCTTTCTGTGGTTATCACATGGGCGACTATCTAGCGCATTGGATTAAGATTGGCCAAAAGGGCGATGCCGATAAATTGCCGCGCATCTTTTACGTCAATTGGTTCCGCAAGGATGAAGATGGCAAGTGGTTGTGGCCGGGCTTCGGTGAGAACAGCCGGGTGCTGAAGTGGGTCGTTGAGCGTTGCGCAGGCAAAGTCGACGCGATCGAAACGCCGTTCGGTTTGGCGGCCACGAAGGAGGCTCTGGACTTGGACGGGCTCGACATGGTTGACGAGGACATCGATATTCTGCTGCAGGCCGATAACGCGGCGTTGCTGTCGGAGATCGAAGACATGCGCGCCCATTTCGCCAAGTTCGGCGACAAAATGCCGCCCGAGCTGACCGCTGAGTTAGACGCGCTGGAAGCGCGTTTGCAGGGCTGATCCACACTATTCAAGCGACAGAGAAGGCATCGTGAAGGGCGACTTCACGATGCCTTTCTGTTTATTGGTGGCTGTCGGACTGTGATCGACCTGTTCGGCGGAAAGCACAGACATGGGCAGGAATGCCCATGGTCCGCGCGTTTGGGAGCAAGGACATTCCTGTCCTTTCATCGTAGGCGAGCGTTGCGCGCGAGACTTCGCCGAGGATTGTGGTGCGCGTTTCGCGGTTGAA
>SLAD01000242.1 GCA_007126995.1 Kiritimatiellia bacterium
AGCTCTGCCCACGTGCAGATGGCCATGGGGTTGGAGTAGTTCATAAAGATGATGTCGGGGCAGACCTTCTGCATCACCTCGAGCATCTCCACCAGCGCCGGGATATGGCGCAGACCGCGGAACAGCCCGCCCGGATTCATGGTGTCTCCAATACACTGATCGATGCCGTATTTCAGCGGAATCTCGATATCGATCTTGTACGGCTCCAGCCCGCCGACCTGTATCATGGAGATCGCAAAATCCGCGTCGGTCAGCGCCTCGGTCAGGTCTGTAGTCGCCGAAAAAGTGCATGACAATGCGTGCTGCTCCGCCATCCGCGTCATCACTTTGGCCACCAGATCCAGCCGGGTTGAATCGACATCCATGAGGACAATCTCCGCGTTCTGCAGGGATTCGAAGTGAAGAATATCCTGCACCAGCGTTTGGCAAAAACCGGCACTGCCCGCCCCAATCATCACAATACGTGGAGACTTTTTCTTCATGGCGATTTTTCTCGATGTCATGTTGTCCTTTCCGCTCATCAACGATGTAAGAACAGCGCGCCACGATGCGCAAGCGGAATATGTCCGCAGAAACTGGGACCGTCTACTTTGATTCGTTCCATTTGCCCGGCGTCGCAGAGCTCCGCCTTCCAGCTTGTCCCTGGCCGGGTATTGAGAAGCACTTGCGAGAACGGAATGACCCTGCTCCAAGGGATAGCCCAACCTTGCGGATAAGCGCTGATGCAAGGTTGCGTGAGGCTTCACTTCGCTTGAGATAGCTGACTCGTTAGGCTAGAAAGGTTTAAATAAAAGAGTAGCCTCGTCCTGCCTGCCCGCCTACGGCGGGTTAGGACGTGGATCCCTGTTCGCTCGGCTACGGAATTAATTTAAATGCTCTGCGACGCTATGAAACGGCCTCATATTGTTTTGATCTCCACTCATGACTCGGGGAAATGGTTCGGTTGCTACGGTCATGCTTCGGTGCATACGCCGCATGTCGACCGCTTGGCGGCCGACGGGGTGGTATTGGATCGCTATTTTGCCTTCCGTCCCATCTGCAGCCCATCGCGCGGCGCGGCCATGACGGGCATGCCGCCTCAGCGTAACGGCTTGCTGGGATTGACCCATCACGGGTTCCGCATGCGCGATGACGTGCCGCATGCGGCGGCGCTCCTCCGCGACCGGGGCTACGAGTCCGTCCTCTTCTCTTTCCAGCACGAGGCCAACGCGGATGAATGGTCGCGCCTCGGCTTCGAGCGTTATGAGGTGCGGCAAAATGAGACGTTGCCTTATCCCGACATGTTCCGTCCCGCGCCGGAAGTCGCGCAGGGCTTTGCCGAGTTTCTAGCGCAGCGCAACGACGACCGCCCTTTCTACGCGCAGATTGGGTTCAACGAAACCCACACCCCGTTCGGTTTTGGTGGCGCATCGCCGGACCACAGCAAGGGGGTGGATCTTCCGCCTTACCTCCAGGAGACGACGGATGCCGCCGATCACATCGCCGGACTGCAAGGCGCGCTCCGCCAAGCCGATACCGGTGTGGGCATCATCCTGGATGCGCTGGACGCCCATGGCTTGACGGACGATACGCTCGTCATCTTTACCACCGACCACGGGATCGAATCGCGCCGTGACAAATGGACGTTATACGATCCCGGCATCGAAATTGCCGGTATCGTGCGCGGGCCCGGCCTGCCGAAAGGCACTCGCTTCGACGGGCTGCAAAGCAATCTAAACTTTCTGCCGACGCTGTTCGAGTTGGCGGGGTTGGAGCCTTTGACGGAGAGCGACGGCGTCAGCTTTGCGGCTAGCCTGCGCGATCCCGAAGCTTCGGCAGCGGAGGATGCGCCGATCTTCGGAACTTATTATAATGGGGCCTGCCGCTGCATCAGAACCCGTACCCACAAATTGATCTGGAATCTGGGTCCGGAACCCTATGTGACCGAGCCCCCACAACGACTGGATGGCGCTGGCGCCAAGCAGCCTCGTCCGGTCTGGGAATGCTATGACTTGGAGGCCGATCCCAACGAGTTTGCGAATTTGGCTGGATCGGAATCCGTTCGCGAAATTGAGGAGCAGCTCCGCGCCCGACTGCTCGCTTGGTTGCGTCAAGTGGGTGATCCATGCACCCCGTGAACCCACCGCGCAATCCGATCCTGCCCGGGTTTCATCCGGACCCGACGATTTGTCGCGTAGGGACCGACTTCTATTTATGCACCAGCACATTCGAATATTTCCCGGGGCTTCCCATTTATCATAGTCGTAACCTGCAGGACTGGACGCTGCTGGGGCATGCTATTGATCGTCCGGAACAACTGGACTACCGGAACACGCGCTGCTCCGAAGGGCTCTACGCGCCCACCTTGCGACATCATCAGGGCCGGTTCTATCTGGTCTGCACCCAGGTCGGCGGCGGAGGCAATTTCCTCGTCACCGCAGCAGATCCGGCAGGGCCTTGGTCTGATCCCGTCTGGATACAGGAAGGCGACGTCGAGCCGTGGTTCGATCCCTCGTTGTGCTTTGACGATGACGGCGCCGTCTATTATACGCGCCGCCATGAGGCCCGCGTTGTGCAGGCGGAATTGGACGCGGAATCGGGAGCGCTGTTGACGCCCTTGAGGGAGATTGCGGGGCCCTGGTGCACCGACGATATCGAGGGGCCGCACCTCTACAAAATCGGGTCATGGTATTACCTGCTGGCGGCGGAAGGCGGGACAGGGTGGGGGCATTGCAGTACGGTGGCGCGCGCCTCCTCGCCTTGGGGACCGTTTGAATCGTGTCCACACAATCCCATCCTCACGCATCGCCATCTGCCGAATCATCCGGTGCGCTACACGGGGCACGGCGATTGGGTGGAAGACGCGGACGGTCAATGGTGGATGGTGTTTCTGGCTACCCGGCACTACGGTTTTGGCGGACTGGCATTCCATCATCTGGGCCGCGAGACCTTTTTGACCCCTGTGCGCTGGGTGGATGGTTGGCCGGTCATGGACGGACCGATTACAGACACGGCCCCATCGCCGCCGGATGTTCATGATGACTTTGACAGCCCGAAATTGAGCCCGGGCTGGCTGTCTCGGCGTGTGCCGGATCCGAAGCACGTCGATTTGGGCTCCCGCCCCGGCTGGCTGCGCCTGCACGGCGGGGCCGCGACATTGAGCGACATGGACGCAGAAGCCTTTCGAGGGCGTCGTCTCGACCGTTACAATTTCGACTGGTCCGCCCGACTGCAATTCCATGCGACACGCGAGAACGAGGAAGCGGGGCTCGCCTTGGTCATGGCGGATGATTGTCATCTGGAATGGGTGCGCACCTGTCGCGCGGGCAAAGACGTCTTGCTGTTGCGACGCCGTGTACTGGATCTGTGCCAAGAGGACGTGTACCCCGTGGCCTTTGCCGATGATTGTGTCCTCACTATTCAGGGGAGCGACCGACACTTCACCTGTCACGCGGGTCCCGTAGATGGGGAGCTTGAATGTATGGCCCAAGCGGACCGGCGCCTCTTCTGCACCGAGACCACCACCGGTTGGACCGGGCTCATCGCCGGCGTGTACGCCTCCGGCAACGGGCGGCCCTCCGATGCCCATGCCGATTTCGATTCCGTGGCGTTACGGTCGAGAGAATAGGGCGTTGGGGTTGATTACGCTTCGGGAGTCAATAATACCGAACACTAAACCTTTTCGGTAAAAGCGATGTCTGAGGTTATCGCTCTCGCAACTGCATAAGACCCATTTGTTGATGGGTGTCCCATTGTTGAACTCAGGAAGGGAGGGCCCGCGGCTCGCGGGCCGCGGACGGCGAGGCCGCCGTCCCTCCCATTTCATACCGTTAAGTATTTAGCGGGAGGTATAATAGGCCGAAGGAGCGAACAGGAATCCACGTCCCAATTCGCGCGGTCCTTCCTAACTTGTCGTGCCCATTTCCTCGCCGTCTTCGCATCGAACACCTCGCCCGACTGATGTAAGGACTCAAACAGTTCGAGGGGATCGGGTTTCGCGGACGCATCGCGATCAAGGGCGTCTCCCGCGCTGATCAGGGCGAAACGTGCCTCGTAAAGCAAGACCTTCGCCGGGAGCGCTCCCGGGTATTGAACCTCCAACCGAACGACGCGGAGGTGCTCGGAGGGCAAGTGTGTGTGGGTTCCCTCGGTATGAGCAAAGTCGCCGAACTGGGCCGTCAGTTCTTGACGGCCGGTCTGTCGACAGGTGACGGAAGGGGCGTCCCAGCGATGGGCATCCGCTATTTCCGGGGCGGTGAACAAAGCCAACTGAACGGTTGTGTCGCAAGGTGCATCGAGTGCGATTTTCAATCCTGCGGTATCAGCCGGGGGAATGGCGTCCGTGCGAATGAAGAACGTGAACCGGTTCCGGGGCGGATCGAGATGGATCCCCTTTTCGCCGCGAATCAATTGCGCCGTGGCCGGGGCATGGACGCGCAGATTGTCGAGTTCCCAACGGAGAAACAGTCCGTCCAAACCATCGACGTCAGCCGACCAAAGATCGACGCGGGCAGGAGTTGGGTCGTGCGCGATGTCATGGATGGGGCTGGAGATGGCGAGTCCGTCGGTATGGGTTTCAGTGGCGAACCAGCGACCCGTTGCGGGCGACGTCGCTCCAGACACGGTGCGCCAGACTGCTGATCGATCTGGATTCGGCGCGTAGTAGAATTGTTTATGCGGAGCGGGGGCGTCATCCGGTTCCGGGGGAATAGACCCGTCCCCGCGCAGGTGACGAGCCAGCCAGGCATAGGCACAGGCGCGGGCGGTTTCGTTCAGTCCATGATCTTCGTTCGGCACATACAGGCGTCGCGCTTTTGTGCCCACACGTCGCAAGAGGTCCTCGGCGGTGTCCAGGTGTCCGAAGAAATCGTGCGTGCCGTTGAGATGGAGAATGGGCGCATGTTGCGTGTGTGCGACCGTGAGCGGTTGAAAGGCGGCCCGCCAAGAGGCGGACGCATCGCGCTCGGGGGCCAGTCCGCAGCCATAGGCGGCGATGGCGGTGCGCAGTCGGGTATCGGTGCCGTTCACCAGCCAGGTCATCAAGCCGCCCCAGGAAATGCCAACCATGCCGATCCGGTCAGACTGAACCGATGGCCATGAAGCAAGCAGCGAGAGACCCTGTCGCACACTCCGCACAATATGGCCGATACTTGCCTCGGAGGCATCGCACGCGGTTTGATAGATAAACGGCATTCCGTCTGGCCATACCGTCGCGTGCGGCGCATCGTTCACGCCCGCCAGCACGCTCCAGTCGGGACAAAGGGTCACATACCCGCGTTCGGCCCAGGCGAAGGCGACCTCCTCCTGAGCACATTGCGCGCCTCCGTGCAAGTGCAGCAAGGCGGGGTGCGGCCCCTTGCTGGACGGCACCGCCAGGATCCCGGCCATCTGGAGCGGAAAGTCGCCGATGTCATGCGAGAAATAACGGAGCGCGATCAGCGTGATTCCATCACGCTTCGTCTCCCATTCAATCTGTGCATTTTCCAGTTTCAAGCGGCGGGCAAGGGCTTCACTTCGTTGTGAATTCTTTTTGACGTGTTGTCCTCTGTAATCAGTCGCTATAACGCATGACGTTATAAGTCAAGAAGAACGACGCTCAGCACAAACGGATCACGGGCATTCCTGCCCGTGGAAGGCAAGGACAGGAATGTCCTTGCTCCGGGGGAGTGGGAACACGCGCATTCCTGCCCGTGGAAGGCAAGGGCAGGAATGTCCTTGCTCCGGGGGAGTGGGAACACGCGCATTCCTGGCCGTGGAAGGCAAGGACAGGAATGTCCTTGCTCCGGGGGAGTGGGAACACGGGCATTCCTGCCCGTGTATACCAGGGACACGAAAGTCCTTGGTCCAGTGAACGAGCCGCTGCCTCACCAATACATCCGCGGCGTGATCTCTGGCGGCAGCGGATTGGCGGGCGGGGG
>SLAD01000077.1 GCA_007126995.1 Kiritimatiellia bacterium
CAGTATGCCGGCAATCAGCATGCCCGTAAACGAAATCCCGACGGGTGGCAGGATCGCTTCTCTTTCCGGGGTTGGCGGGGTCGCCTCCCTTTCCGGGGTTGGCGCGATGGCCATTTGAGGAAGGTCGGCTGAATGGGAGGCGGCCAGTATCTGTCCGGCCTGATCCAGCGTCAATCCTGGAGCGCGCAGATACAGCAGTGTGGTGGAGAAGACGGCGGGCCATGCCGGCGCATTGCCGTAGAGATCGCCCACTTCCAATCCGTCGGGAACCAGATGCAACTCGGCGGCGCCCCGACCGCTCGGCAGCAGCACCACCGTGTTGTGCGTGTCGCCCTGATAATGATGCGCGTATACGGTGTCGGACAAGGCGCGGAGTTCCGTAAAGGTTTTCCCTTCCAGATACCACGCCATGGCGGAGGTTGCGGGCGCTATCTGCGAAAGCGCTCCGTCGACATTCATATAGCCGTAATTCGCTGTCCATGTGTCTTGCGGGTAGAAGGTGTAGACGAACACCTTTTCGGCTCCTGCCGCGAAATTGGCGAGGAAGTAGCGTACATACTGAGCGGCCTGCAAGTCGGCGCGGGCGCGCAGATTCGGCAGCACGTGGCGGTATAGATTGAAGATTTCACTCAGCCCATGGCCGCCTTCGCTGTTCCAGATGCTTTGCAGGGCGTCCTTGCCTGCAAAGACTTCCCTGATAACCGCCAGATCCTGTTGGAAGCGGTCATCGGGAACAGCAAGGTTGCCTCCGGTGTAGCGATGGAAACTGAGCCCGTCTACCAGTTCGGTGCCGCCCAGATCCCGGACCGTCTCGTCAAATGTCCGTTCTCCCTCCCCATAGTGCGGCCCCGTGTTCCATAACAGGTTTCCGGAGTATCCCGATCTTTCTACCGCGCGGCGCGCGCGTTTCTTCATTTCGATCAGGACTTCCGGTCGTTCTCGAATCGGTCTCCCATCCTGTACGTCACCCACGAAGAACCCGTGCAGGAAAGGCTCGTTCCATACTTCCACCGCCTGCAGGCTATGTCCGGCGTGGGCGAGCAGCCGATAGCAATACTCTTCGAATTCGTTCATCGCGTCCATGCGCGGCGCGGCGGTAGTCCGATACCAGGAGCTGGCGCCATCCCAGTTTTCGTTGACCACGGAATATTGAGCCGGTATGCCGCCAAAGTGGGTCAGGATCAGCATCTTGTCATAGTCGTGCAGCTCCACTGCGCGATCCGCGCTATCAAAATTCCAAGATCCGTCCTGTCTCTGCAATCCCGTCCAATTGAACTTGTAGTGCAACCGGTTCCAGTTGAAGCCCAGCGCCTTGGCCATGCGCACATCTTCAGGCGTGATGGCGACATGGGTGCCGAACGGGGAATCAAAGGACAGCTCCCCCCAGCGGCGTGGCTGACGCACGCGGTGCAGCAAAAGTTCCGCAGGGGCGCCCAGCGGGTTTCCGTCACGGTCCATAGCCTGATGTGTAACCAGAAAGGTTCCCAGTTGGTCGATGTCCGACAACTGTGTGTCGAATAGTGCAAAGGGCCCGGAGGGTGCTGTCATCGGCAAGGCGGGCAACGCCCTTTCCCTGCCGTACAAATCCAGTACCGTGCCTTCGATACGGTCAATCAGCCCAATGTCGCCGGTAAGCGCGACGCGATACGGCATGCCCTCTTCCTCAAAGGAAAGTCCGTAATCCAGGGCGGCCACGGCGTGCAACTCCACTGGTCCGACCGGTTGGAATGGTCCCGCTTCGTCCCCGACTTCGACCATGACCTGATCAACCCAGTATGTTCCTTCGTCATGACTGGTGATCCGCGCAAGATACAGCATGTCCGGCGCTGGCGGCAGCAGTACGCTGTGCTCGTAGCGTTTCCACTCGGTGGTCAACTGGATGCTCTTGTGCCAGTCGCCCCGCCACAAATGCTCCGTGGGCGGTCCCATGCGCATGGATACGGCCATCCCCGGTTTATCGCTCTTTGCCCAGAAGCTGAACGTGTGCACCGCGCCGGGTTGTCCGACGAATGGCGAGGTGATCTGCATCATCGGGCGCCCTTCATAGCGGTGCGGGACCATGCGCAATGCGGGGGCGCCGGAGGGTCCCCGGATGGAGGGATCGGCGCCGAGATGTTCCGGGGTGGTTCCGTTAGCGCCGTGCGCCCAGGGAGCGCTGAGCCCCAACGGAAACGAGGAGGTGGGGAGTAGGTTCCCGCTGAAATCATGCGCATCCAGTATTTGGTCGGGGGTCAAGTACTCCAGTTCAAAATCCCCGATTTCCAATGAGCCCAGTGAGGTCATGGAAAACATCAGGGTCGCGTCCATGTCGGTATGGTTGGGAATGGCCAGAAATTCGAATACGCCCCATTCCGGACGCGCGGTCAAAGGTGCGTGCCAGTAGATGGTGTAGGGGGCGCTCCGCTTGCGCAACGCGATACTGGCGCTGCTATTGTCCTCGCTACGCAGGGGGATTCGCATACGAATCAGGTGTGAAGGCGCGACCGCAACATGGGGTATGCGAAACTGAACAAGACCCTCGCGTATATTTCTCACTTCAACTCTAAGCGCGCGGTCGCCGCTGAACGGATTGTTTTTCTGCGGGCGGTAATGGACTTCCACATCCGCCCATGCGGAATCTTCCTCCCAACCGGCGGGCAGGGAACCCGTGATGACTTGCGGTTTGGCGGTCCGGATGGGCGCATATTCGCCTTGCACCGATACCGCGCGAATGAGGTCGGGGATCGTCGCCCATTCCTCATCCGGCCCGACCTTGTCGACTTGGAACAATCCCACCTCCACCGTCTGTTGTTGAGCCCCTAGGAAGAGAGAGAACTGCATGCGGTCTGGCTCGAAATCCTCTTCCGCATGGACGGTGTAGGTCATTCCTTCCCATTCCGGGCCCACAAGGAGTTCCCTATCGAATAGGGACCGGTATCCCTTGGCCGCATCCTGCACAAACAGCTGCATGCGCACGGGAATACCGCCCGGCGAGGCGGACCGGACCATGAGGCGGATACGCACCGTATCCCCTGCGGCCACCGGGACGGCATTTCGCTGATTGATCTGTATCTGGTGCACGTGTTGAGGCGATTCCTTTACGGTCGCGCGCAGCGCCCGGGAAAAAGCGGGGTGCTCAACCTCCACGATTTCCCGCTCTGCCAGCCCGGGGGGATGATGCAAACGCAATGCCGACACCCCGCCGTCCGGTAGCAGGGGAACAGCAGTCGATTGAACAGGGAGCCCCAGCAGACTGCTCAGGGCGATGAATAGGAACATGCGCTTGATCATGGTGATATTATTTTCTGATGTGCGGTTATGTTTCGAAACAATTGGTAAGGGGTGTTCTTCATTGTGGCGGGGGAACCGGGCCCTGGCGATTTTTCTCGGCGCCGGAACTCAATATAGGTTCAGGCTCGGGTTTCCCCGCGCGGGCGCAAAACTCGCGGGTCAGGGTATCACGCCAGATCATGGCTTCTTTGCTTTGCTGCGCAAATTTTTCCTGCATGGCCTCAAAGAGGGCGGGGGGGATACAGGGACGCAGTTTTTGCCAGTCCGCCTCGAGCTGAAGTGTCTGCCGGTATCCCGCATCGATATCCGCCAACAATGCGTCGAAGATGGGTTGTCCATCCCGCAGCAGATAATCGAGAGGGAGGCGATGGAAAAACAATAGCCACCGTTCCGGACAGGTGGCGGGATCACGGAATGACGAATGCAGGGGTTCCGGCCAGTGCTCCACTTCCCCGTTTCCGCTGGTGGCGGTCCGGTCGCGCCCGATCGCGGTGCTGTCGATGCCGTGTATCCGGGCCCGATGAACCGGGTCCGGGCGGAAGTGGTCGTAGCCCATCATCATCACTAGTCCCAGGCTGCCGGTCAGTTTGACGTAGGCATCATACGAGCGCATCAACAGGTCGGCAACTGGCTCTGCGGCATCCGGCCCCAGCGTGCGCGCCGCCCATTCGTGGGCGCAGGCGCGCGCATCGGTGTCCGGGTCCCAGGCCAGGTATCCGTAGGCGTACAGGTTGGCGGCTGCCAGCGGGTGCGGGAAGAAGCCTTGCTGATCGCCCACGCCCGGGATGGCGGCCATGCCGGCAAGTTTGTCGGCGATACGTTCGGCGCCGGCGGGTGCGTCCAGTATCGTGCGCCACAATGGCGGCCAATAGAATGTGAAAACCCTTTGTCCGGTATATTCCTGGGCAATCTGCAATTCCAGAATCTTCGCGGTGGCGGGCATGGCGCCCAGCAGCGGGTGGGGGGGCTCGTTGGGTTGAAAGTCGATCGGGCCATGTTTCACTTGTAACAATGAGCCGTCGGCGAATGCGCCGTCCAGCGAATGGAAATGGGTGAAATTGCCTCCCTTGCGTCCCCCGGTGGAGCCATACACGAAGGTGCGCCAGATCACGCGTCCCCCATGTTCCCGCAGCGCCTCCGTCAGCATGTTGGCGCCGTCGTGATGATCGCGACCGTAATCGTGGGGGCCGGGCTCCCCCTCTGAGTTGGCTTTCACCAAAAAGCCTCCAAAGTCGGGTACGCGCTCATAAATCCGGCTGGCACAGCGACGCCACCAGTTGCGGACGTCCTCAGCCAGCGGGTCCGCCGTCGACAAACCGTCGAGCAGCATCGGCGCGTTGAAGTTCACGGACAACCACAGGCGGATGCCCCACGCACGGAAGATCGTCGCCAGCGTCGCGATTTGGTCGAGCATGGCGTCTGAAAGATAGCGCGGGTCGGCGTTCACGTTGTTGATGACGCAATGATTGATGCCAATGGAGGCGTACAGTCGAGCCAGCACGGCGGCGCGCGGCCCGGGCGCATCCGGCTGGTTCCATTGAAAGACGGATCCCCCCGCGTAGCCGCGTTCCACCAATTCGCCGGTTTTCGCAAAGGACGCATCCAGGTTGTCCCAGTGGTTGATCATGCGGTCCGGATAAGCAGGGGAGGAGTGTCTAGGTGCTGCCAGTGGCTGTTCCAGTTGGATATGCCGCAGGAGATTGAATATCCCGTACAGCAAGCCCGTGTCGCTTCCCCCGCGCAGGAGGCCGCCCTTCGGGGACAACGCCCAGGCATAGCCCTCGGAAGGCAGCGTGGGGTCTACGGACATTCGCAGTCCGGACGAAGTTTCGGCCATCTGCTGCGGTTCAGCGATGCCGAAACGCGACATGGCATAGGCCCATTCCTTCAGCGCGGAATCGATGACGGCGGAACGCTGATCCGGGGGGATCAACCGGGCGAGGGGTTGCAGCGTCTCTTGACGATAGTCTTCGCAAAGCGGGCGGTAGTTCAGCCAAAGCGCATCCGGGGCATCGGGGGGCGGCGGGCCGAATGGGTCAGAGCGCGGTGGTTGAGCATTCATTGAACACAGCATAAGAAGATGATATTTCTACGCAATGTCATTGGATGGTACACGATGATGCCTCAGACGACCAAGGCTATTCCTTAATGCAGGCGATTGCCCGTAGCCCAAGCTTTGTCGCACTCCTTGTCGCGAGCTTTGTCGACAAAGGTTCCGACAAAGCTCGCGACAAAGGTGTGATGCAAACACATCTCCTCTCGAATGTTCATATCAACATGCACGCTTTTTTGTATCATCTTCCTTCGCAAGACTCTAAGACGGGCAGGCTGGGCGAACCCGACGACGCTTGATAATAAGCCCCCGTATGTGCCAGCTTATCCATGATCATGGAACAGCAAGGCCAATACAAGGAAGCGGAATGGATTCGTAAAACAGTGGGCGAACCGCTGACAACGCGGTCCCCGTTCCTGCGTCTCCAAGCGTTGCTAGAAAGTGCTCGCCCCTTCAGCAGAAAGCCTCTCCATGCCCAATCCGATCGAGTCCCCGTTCGAAAAACTGTTGGTCAAACTCGTTAAAGACGACGTGGTTTTCGCCACCATCGGCGGTATTGCGATGTGTCTA
>SLAD01000224.1 GCA_007126995.1 Kiritimatiellia bacterium
ATTCCTGCCTGACCCGCGCAATCGAAAGAACGTGGTCGGATTCAGGAGAGACCAAGGGGCAGCGCTGAAACCACGCACGTACGCCCCTTGCTCAAGTCAGGCAGGAATGCCTGACTTACGGATTTTTGCGCAAATGCACAAAATCAGAGATGCGCCCGACAGGGGCGCAGCACCCTCTGAACGTTGGACAAAGGACCTGCTCTGCCCGTATAGTATGCCGTGATATAGCAGAGGAGCGATTCATGGATCACGGACTTCAGTGTTTGACTAGATTGACGGCCTTATCGGTCGGCGTGCTTTTGCTGGCGGCTTGCGCTACCCCGGAGTCCCGCATCCGTCAAAATCAGGCGCTTTTTGATAGTTACCCGGCTGAGATTCAGGAACTGATTCGCGCCGGCGAAATCGATATCGGTTTCACGGAAGAGATGGTCGAGATGGCCTTAGGCAAACCCGACCGCAAATATTCACGGCGCACAGCAGAAGAAACCGTAACGCTATGGGGCTACACCGACCACTACACGCAGACGCGCCGCGAAATGGTGGATGGCCGCTTCCGTGTGCGCGACAGCCGCTCGGGGCATATCCACTATGTACATGACTCGGTTTGGGTCGAGGTGCCGACCTATCACGAGTATGATCGCTTTCGCGTGGAATTTGATGCGGATGGACGCGTCCGGGCAATCGAGCAGACCTTATGATGACCAACTTGAGACACTCACTGCTGTACGGCTTGGCCTTACTGGCGTTGGCAGCATTCACCGACCGAGCGGAAGCCGGTTTGGCGCGACTCGATGCCCCTGCGGATGAGGCCTTCGATCAGCTTCCCTTACAGCATCACGATCAGGTGACGGCGTGGACCGAGCAGCAACGCGAGGCCCATGCGGACGATGCTCATATCTGGATTCGGCCCGGTATTCGGGCGGACCGGAAGACCCGCGAAGTCATCCTATGGGCTGATGCGACGGGATTGGCAGCCGAAAACCCGCTGGAATTCCTCCTGATCTCCGAATCGAGCGGTCACGACTATGAGGCGGTGGCCGTCTCCTATGCCATGCCCAGCGATGTGCGCACGGCGCTGGAGTTTATCGGTGTGCCGGCGGGCGCGCCGGTCAATCCGCAGGCGCTGCGTTTCTTCCCGAAAGGTGAACCGATCGCAATCTACTTTGAGTGGACCGTGGACGGGGAAACGGTGGAGTGGCGAGCGGAATCGCTGGTACGGGATCTGCGCACGCAGGCATCCCTGCCGACCGAGGGCTTTACGTTCGTCGGATCGCGCTGGATCGAACGCGACGGCGAACAGCGCTTGGCGGCGGATGTGCTGGGGCCAAACTCGATTGTCTCCTTGTATAACGAGACGACAACGGTGCTGGATATGCCAACGGTGGCGAGGCAATCTGAAGTCTACGGCTTCTTGCAGCCGCATCCGGAGCGCATTCCGCCGATCGGCAAACTGTTATCGGTACGACTCACACCCGCCCGAGCGCCCGACACGCCGCAGGTCGCCAACCTGACGCTGCGGATGGAGAGCGGTGACAGTGCCCGACCGATTCACCTGCATCTCGCCGAACCCGTGTCCAGCGAAGTACTGCACGAAACGCCTTCGCTGGATGCCGTCCTCGTCGCCTTGAGCGAGATTCGGGCAAGCGATCGCATGCCCTTCGTTCAACTTGAACTGGCTGGTGACGTGCCGCTGAATGAAATTCGGGATCTGAGCCGCATTCTTCAGCGTCTTGAACAGGATCAGGAAGTACAGGTCGAGCCGCCGCCTGAGCGGGAACCTTACTACCGTGCCTTCATCCCGCGGGAACAACATCGAGAGCGCGCCAACCGTCCCAGCCAGGCGCTGGAATTGAATCTCCAGCATGGGGACACGCCCGATGCCTTGGAGGTCGTGCTAAAAGAAATCCGCGATGTCCGCGAACGACGCGAGGACGAACCGTTACTTGAAGTCACCCCCCATCCAGTTGAGTCGCCCTCCGACCTGGTTGCGTTAGTCGAGACAATACATCATCGTCTGCCCGTCATGATCGTGTTTGCGCCCGAGGATCTCCTGTATGAACGCCTACTGGAATGGATCCAGCCCATCATGGACCGGCATCCCACCATTCATATTTTCATGACGCCCGGGTTCGGGAGTGAATCATCGTCAGCCCACGGCTGACTTCGTCGTCTTAACCAGCGTCTTCCAAAGCGCGTCCGGCGTCTCGGCGGCCAGTATCTTCACGCGCGCATCCTCTTTGCGGAAGGCTTCCGTCAGCCCCGACAACAATTTCAGGTAGAAGGCGCTGGCAGCGGTGGGAATGACAATAAAGAAAATGATGCGGGTCAACGTACGCGAGGGTCCGCCGAATTTGATGCCCTTTTCGCTGATGCCGCAGGCCAACGTCAATCCCCCACCCTCGACACCGCGCACGTGCGGGAACGCCAAGCCCTGATCAACCGCCGTGCTCACAATCGCCTCGCGCTTGAGGGCTTCTTCGCACAGTAGTTGCCCGTTATCGACAAACTGCTTCTCCTCCATCAAATGACACAACTCGGCAATCGCCCCATCGCGATCCGTCGACTCCAATCGCGCAATCATCAAGTCCGGCGCGCTGAAACGCTCAATCCCCACTTTGGGCGGATCATTGCGACGCCGTCCGCTGCCCGCAGCGACAATCCGGCGTGGCGCAATCGTGGTGAAATACAACAAGCGGCCGCAATTCGGACAGGTCTGCAATCTTTCGGCCGAGCGCACCGTTTGAATCAGGCTGGCCGGCAAACTCATGCCGCACGCGGAACAATTCTTATTGGCGACCGGCACGATTGCCAGTGGACTCTTCTTCAGCATACGCGAGAAGGATGATTGAATATCCACCGGCAAATCATCAACCAATGTTTGAATCGCGGTGTCCAACTGGGACAACTGACCACCCGGCATGGTTGTTTCCTGTTCGGCCCGTGCCAATGTAAGTTCCTGCAACTGTACCAAGTGGTTGATGACCTTCTGCATTGAATATTCCTTTGTGCTCATGTGTAACGGTGAAGAATGTGTAGGGATTTTCTAGCGCATGAAAGTGAAGCATGCAAGTTATGAATCCGCATCACAAAGCCAACGACATCGGGGAATTACTGAACGACTTGACAGGGAGAACCTTGCTTCGCTACCGTTGCCGATGGTTGTGAGTGAATTTCCACAACTAAGTGGACACGGCAACGAGCACTAAAGTCAGGAGGACGCATGCCGATTAGACCGATCTTGGACGCGGAAACCGCAGCCCGAAATATGGCTGAAATTGAACCCAAGTATTCCCCCCAGGAAGCTGTCGTTGAGGCCAATCGATGCTTGTTTTGTTTTGATGCGCCCTGCATCAAAGCGTGCCCGACCGGTATAGACATACCGGCCTTCATTAAAAAAATTAGTACGCGCAATCTGACGGGTTCCGCCCGTACCATTTTGGAATCCAACATTCTCGGCGGCAGTTGCGCCCGGGTCTGCCCCACATCGGTGCTCTGCGAAGGCGCCTGCGTGATGCTCGACCGCGACCAGCAGCCGATCAAGATTGGACGGCTGCAACGCTATGCCACGGATCACGTGTTCGAAAACGATCTCCAGGTCCTGCACCCGCCCAAACAAAAATCCGGCAAGCGCGTCGCCTTGATTGGCGGCGGCCCCGCCAGCATGGGGTGTGCCGCCGAACTGGCGCTGCTCGGGCACGAGGCCGTTATCTTCGAGAAGAAACCGGAAGCGGGCGGACTCAATACCTACGGCATCGCCTACTACAAGTTGACGCCGGAGATGAGCCTGCAAGAGGTCGAACTCATCAAACAACTCGGCGTGGAATTTCGTACCGGCGTCGAAGTGGGCAAAGACGTTTCGGTCAGCGAACTGGAAAAGGAATTCGATGCCATCTTCGTCGGTGTCGGGCTCGGCCACACCTATCGCCTCGATATCCCGGGCGAGAAGTTGCCGGAAGTGCAGGAGGCGCTCGCGTTTATCGAGGAGTTTCATGTCAACCCGCTGCACGAGGTCGCCGTCGGCAAACGCGTCGCCGTGATCGGCTGCGGCAACACCGCCATCGACGCGGTCACGCAAGCCAAGCGGCTGGGCGCGGAACAAGCGGTGATCATTTATCGGCGCGGCCCGGCCGATATGCCGGCCTATGTCTACGAATATGATCTGGCCAAGCGGGACGGCGCCGAATTCATCTTCCACGCGGTGCCCGTTGAAGTGCTGGAACAGGACGGTCATGTGGCCGGATTGAAATTGGCGCGCTCGAGCGTGGATGATCAAGGCAAATTGACCGTGGATGAATCAGACACGTACGAACTACCGTTCGATATGGTCATCAAGGCGCTGGGCCAGGAAAAGATGACGGACATGCTAAACAACCTGTTGCCGGACCTCGAACTGAACCCGAACGGCACGATCAAGACCGACGCGAACGGCCAGACCAATATCCCGCATGTCTTCGCCGGTGGCGACGGCGCCAATGGCGGTGCGGAAGTGGTCAATGCGGTGGGCGAAGGCAAGAAGGCCGCCCGCGGCATTCATCGCCTCTTTACGCAAGAGGATATCGAAGGCCCAATCCAATGGACCCGCATGGGCGTGGTCGACGACAAGCCGTTGGGGTCGGGACTGGATAATCCGGTACGTGTGAAAGAAGACGCGAAAGCATTTGTATAAGGAGCAAGTTCATCATGGCTGATCTATCCATCAATCTGGCCGGCATCAAATCGCCCAACCCGTTTTGGGTCGCCTCCGCACCGCCCTCCAACACCGCCTACCAATGCCATCGCGCCTTTGAAGCCGGCTGGGGGGGTGTAGTGTGGAAAACGATCGGCGAACCGATCGTCAATGTCAGCTCCCGCTATTCCTCCATCGACATCAACGGCACCCGCATGGTGGGACTGAACAATATCGAACTGATCACGGACCGTTCCCCGGAAACAAATTTCCGCGAAATCAAGGAATGCAAAGAACGTTGGCCGGATCATGCCGTGATCGCCTCGCTGATGACCGATACCCGCGAGAACTGGCATGACTATATGAAGCGCTCCGCCGACGCCGGTGCGGACGGCGTGGAACTGAATTTCGGTTGCCCGCACGGTATGTGCGAGCGCGGCATGGGCTCGGCGGTCGGCCAAAACCCGGATGTGATCGAGACCATCGTCGGCTGGGTGATGGAGGTCGCGGAGATTCCCGTGATTGTCAAATTGACCCCGAACATTACCAGCATCAACCACGCCGCCCGCGCCGCCAGCCGCGCCGGGGCCAATGCCATCTCCCTCATTAATACCATCAATAGCATCACGCAGGTTGACCTGGACCGGATGTGCCCCGAGCCGTATGTGGCCGGACAGAGCACACACGGCGGCTATTGCGGGCCGGCGGTGAAGCCGATCGCCTTGAACATGGTGCAGGAATGTGCGGCCGATCCCGATGTAAAGATTCCTATTTCCGGTATCGGCGGCATTTCGAATTGGAAGGATGCGGCGGAATTCATCGCCCTGGGTTCGACCAGCGTGCAAGTCTGCACCGCGATTATGCATTACGGCTTCCGCATCGTAGAGGACATGATTGAAGGCCTGAATGATTATCTCGACAGTGCGGGCATGGCTTCGGTTAACGACTTAGTGGGCCGCGCGGTGCAATCGGTCCAGCGTTGGGAGAATCTCGATCTCAGCTACAAACGCATTGCGGCGATTGATTACGACACGTGCATTGGTTGCAACCTCTGCTACATCGCGTGCGAGGACGGCGCCCATCAGGCCATCGCCTTAGTCGATCCTGACCAAAAGGGTGTGGGCCTGGGCCCGGGTCGCTTGCCCGGCAAACCCGTGCCAGAGATCAAGGAGAAAGAATGTGTAGGCTGCAACTTATGCGCCCTGGTGTGCCCGGTG
>SLAD01000113.1 GCA_007126995.1 Kiritimatiellia bacterium
GCGCTCTACAAGCTGCTCGCGTCGCCCGCCGATCAAGAGGCGTTGGCGGCGCGTTACCGGGCCGGTGGCATGGGGTATGGTGATGCCAAGAAGACGCTGCTCGAAGCCTTCGAGTCCCATTTCGGCCCTTTACGGGAGCGGCGCGAGGCACTGGCCAACGATCCGGATTATGTCGAAGATGTGCTGCAATCCGGCGCGGCGCGCGCCCGGGCACTAGCCACGGAAACGCTGGACCGGGCCCGGCAGGCGGCGGGGTTGGCTTGATATGACGCCGCAGGAAGAATATCGCGTCAAGCTGGATGTGTTTGAAGGCCCGCTGGATCTGTTGCTCTATCTGATCCGGCGGGAGGAAGTCGACATCTACGATATCCCGATCGAACGCATCACCGGCCAATACATGGCCTATCTGGACCTGATGCGGATGCTCGACCTCAACATCGCGGGCGAATTCATCGTCATGGCCGCGACCTTGATGATGCTGAAGAGCCGCATGTTATTGCCCGTCGAGGATCGTCCCGAGGAAGAGGAGGAGGATGAAGGCGATCCGCGATGGGAGCTCGTTCGCCAGTTGGTTGGATACAAGAAATTCAAGGATGCCGCTTTGCACTTGCAGGGCTTGGAGGAGATGCAGGAAAACATCTTCATCCGCACCGGCGAAGGGGTTGATTTGGGTTCGCCGCCGGATGTGGCATTGCAGGATGTCAGCATTTTTGATCTGATTGCCGCGTTTAACGATGCGCTCAGCAAGGTCGAAAAGGAAGAGCTGCGCGAGATCTTCGCGGAGCGATTCACGGTCGGCGAAAAGATCGACGATCTGATGAACCGCATCAATACGCAGCCACGTCTCTCGTTGACGCAATTATTTGAGGGGATGCGGTCGCGGCAGGAAGTGGTATGCACTTTTTTGGCCGTATTGGAGTTGATGCGCTTGAAACAAATTCGCGCGGTACAGGAAGAAGCCTACGGGACGATTGAATTGATGCGGGTGGTGGAGGAATAATGAGCGAAGTCGAAACGATACCCGAATTGAAGCAGATCATCGGCGCGATGCTGTTTGCCGCCCGTGAACCGGTTTCCATGCATCAGTTACGCCACGTATTTGAGCAGACCGCCGATCAGTATGGCGGTGTCACTAAGGATTTTGCTTCAGTCACGGACGACATGATCGTCGATGCGATCAAGCAATTGAATGACGACTTATCCAACAACGCGGTAGGCATCCATGTGCGTGAAGTCGCCAATGGCTATCGCCTGGTTAATGATCCAAACTGTGGTTTATGGCTGCGCGTGCTCTTGGAGAAGGGCAAGGCCAGCCGGTTGTCCCGTCCGGCCCTCGAAACGTTGGCGATCATTGCATATCGCCAGCCGGTCGTTCGCTCAGAGATTGAGTCCGTGCGTGGCGTGGCGGTGGACCAGATCATCCGCAATCTGCTCGATATGCAATTGATCCGGGTGGTGGGCCGCAGTGATTTGCCGGGCCGCCCCTGGCTATTCGGGACCACGCAGAAGTTCCTGGAGCATTTCGGCATTCATTCGCTCAACGATTTGCCGGGCACCGACGAGCTGCGACGACTCGAGTCGGAGCAAATGAAGCGTCAAAACCAGCAAGCCCAGTTGGCGATCGATGACGCCGGCGGCGAAGAGACGGCGCAGGAAGACGATGAACCAGCGGCGGCGGAATCCTCGGAGGCGGAAGAGTCTGAGTCCGATCAGGAGGAGCACACGGATGAGGAGCCCGAACAGCCGGACCAAGCGCAACTGGGTAGCGATGACGAATTTGTAGAAGAAGAAGCGGAAGACGAGGAGAGGGAACGTTCATCATGAGCTTGGATGAGATCAGAAAACGGATTGACGAGCTTGATGCGCGCTTGGTTCAGCTCTTGAACGAGCGCACCGAGGCGGCGATGGAAATTGGCCGCGTGAAGCAAGAGACCGGTCAGGAAATCTACGTTCCGTCCCGCGAAAAGGCCGTGCTCGATCGAGTCGTGTCCCTCAATCAGGGGCCGCTGAATAATGACTCCGTCATGGCCATCTACCGGGAAATTATGTCCGCCGCATTGGCCTTGGAGCACGACCTCAAGATTGCTTACTTAGGGCCGCAAGCGACCTTCACGCATCAGGCTGCGCGGAGTCGATTCGGCGCGAGCGTGCATTATGAAGCCTGTCAAACGATTGCCGACGTCTTTGCCGCTGTCCAAAAGCGCACGGCTGATTACGGTGTGGTCCCGATCGAAAACTCCACCGAAGGAGCGGTAACCCATACGCTGGATGAATTTCTCGATACGCCGTTGAAGATTTGCGCCGAAATCTATCTGCCCATTTCACATCACATGATGGCGGCGGTTCCAAAAGAACAGATCAAGCAGCTCTATAGCAACCCGCAAGTCTTCGGTCAGTGTCGGCAATGGTTGCACGATAACATGCCCGGCGTTGATCTCGTCGCGGTATCGAGTACTGCGCGGGCCGCGGAAATGGCCTCTAAAGAGACCCATAGCGGCGCGCTGGCGAGTGATTTGGCGGCGGAGTTGTACGGGTTAACCGTATTGAGCCGCGATATTCAGGACTTAGGCGGTAATACGACGCGCTTTCTGGTGGTCGGTAAATCGTATAGTGATCCGACTGGAACCGATAAGACCTCGCTTTGTTTCGGCGTCCGACATGAAGCCGGTGCCCTGTGCACAGCCTTGGATGTGTTGCGAAAGCATGATCTGAATATGACCAAGATCGAATCGCGCCCTAGCAAGACGCGACAATGGGAGTACTTCTTCTTTGTCGATGTCGAGGGACATGCTGTCGACCCGAAAGTGAAAGCGGCGTTGGAGGCGCTGCGCGATCATTGTCCGGTATTAACGGTGTTGGGCGCGTATCCACGTGGTCGGGCGGTGGAGGCGTAGGCGATGTCTGTTCAACCGAATCCATGGATGCCGGACTTGCCGAGCTATGAGCCCGGGCGACCACTGGAAGAGGTGGCGCGCGAGCTGGGCTTGGACGATATCGGCGACCTCATTAAACTGGCCTCGAACGAAAATGCGCTTGGCCCGTCGCCCCGTGCGATTGCGGCTATGCAGGAGTCCGCCGGTCGAATGCACCTTTACCCCGATGGCGGCGGGTATTATCTCACGGAGGCGCTGGCCGATAAGTTTGCCGTGCATCCGGATCAAGTCATGTTGGGCAATGGCAGCAATGAGATCATTGAGTTGCTCGGGCACGTCTATCTCGCGCCGGGACAAGAGATTGTCATGTCGGAGCGGGCATTCGTGATTTATCACTTGGTGGCACAGCTCTTTAACGCGAAGACAAACTGGGTCCCCATGACCGGATTCACCCATGATCTGGATGCCATGCGGAAGGCGATCACGCCGAACACGCGCCTGGTCTTTGTGGCCAATCCGAACAACCCGACAGGTACGCGCGTCGATAACGCGGAACTAGACGACTTTATCTGTTCTATGCCCGACCACGTCATTACCGTGATTGATGAGGCGTATGTGGAATTGATGCCGCCGGAGGAACAACCGGATGTGTTGGCGCATGTGCGGGCCGGGCGGCCGGTGATTGTTTTGCGTACGTTTTCGAAAGGGTACGGCCTCGCCGGTTTGCGGTTGGGCTATGCGATTGGTCCGGCCGAATGTGTAGAGCTGTTGAATCAGGCGCGCCAACCGTTCAATGTGAATTACATGGCGCAAGTCGCGGCGCTCGCCGCGCTGCAGGATGACGCCCATTTAGAAACAACCCGCGAGATGGTTCAACTTGGTCTGGCGCAGTTAACACGGGCGCTGGATGAATTGGGGATCGAGTATGAGCCGTCCTGCGCCAATTTCATCCTGGTGAAAGTGGGCGAGGGGAGATCGTGTTTTCAGTCCTTGAAAGAGCGTCACGTGATTGTGCGCCCCATGGATGGGTATGGATTGCCGGAATATATTCGGGTGACCGTCGGCACAGAGGCGGAAAATCGCCGCTTCATTGAGGCCATGGCCGATGTATTGAACCCCGCGTGAGATGACCATGCAGCAAATTGCCATAATGGGATTAGGTTTGATGGGGGGCTCGTTGGGGCTGGCGCTGAAGAAGCGCGGCTTCGAAGGGCGGATCAACGTGTATGCCCGGCGCCAAGCGACGCGCGACACTGCACTGGAGATGGGATTGTGCGATGCCGTATTCGACGATCCGGTCGAGGCAGTGCGCGAGGCGGATCTCGTGATTTACTGCACGCCGATCTTGACGATTCCCGCGCTGGTCGAGGCATCGAAAGCGGGGCTGAAAGCCGGCGCGATACTCACGGATGTCGGCAGCACCAAGGCGGAACTGGCTGAGCAGATTGAGCCGATTTTGGCGGGTTCCGGGGCCACCTTTGTCGGGAGTCATCCTGTCGCCGGTTCCGAGCAAACCGGTGTCGAGGCGGCACGTCCTGATTTGTATGAAGATGCGCTGGTGGTCGTTACGCCGAGCGATACCGATAAAGAGGCGGCCGCAGTCGAGCAGGTCGTACAGTTTTGGACGGGACTCGGCGCGATCGTAGAAGTCATTTCCGCTTCGAAGCATGATCAACTGATGGCGCGCACCAGTCATTTGCCCCATTTGGTTGCATCCTTACTCGCCGTGACGGCTGGTCGGGACGATGTGGACGGTGTTGGGCCGTATTGTGGCACCGGTTTCCGGGATACGAGTCGGGTTGCGGGTGGATCGCCGGAGGTCTGGCATGATATCGTCAGCACCAATACCCAAGCGATTGGGGTGGAATTGGCGGCGTACCGTGACCAATTGGATCAATTGATCGGCTGGTGCGAGGCGAATGATTTTGATCGCATCAAAGAATTTTTGGCACATGGGCGTGACTGTCGCCGCGCCCTGATGGAGAGGAGTCCGGCAGAATGACCAAAATGATCGCAGGTTATGCGTCCGACACTGCCACGGTGCATCCGTGCGGCAAGGTTGCGGGCACTTTGGAAGTGCCGGGCGACAAAAGTATCTCGCATCGCGTGGCGATGCTTTCGGGCATCTCGTCCGGCATATCGCGCGTGCACGGATTCCTGAATAGTGCGGATTGCCTGGGAACGCTGAAAGCGATGGAGGCGTTGGGCGCGACCTCCCATCGTTCGCGCGATGGCGGTGTCATCATTCACGGCACGGCTGGCAAGCTGCTCGAGCCGGCTGGCGCGTTGGACATGGGCAATTCTGGCACCGGCATCCGCCTGTTGACCGGGCTGCTGTCCGGTTTCGATTGCGAGGTGACCTTGACCGGCGACGATTCGCTTTGTTCCCGGCCCATGCGACGCATTGAAGCTCCGCTCACCCAGATGGGGGCTCGCATCACCTTAACAGGCGATAAAGGGACCGCTCCGATTCGTGTGCAAGGCGGTAGCTTACAGGCGATCGATTACGAAGTGCCCGTGGCATCGGCCCAGGTTAAATCTGCGATCATGTTGGCGGCGCTGTTCACTGAAGGCACGACGCGAATCACCGAGCCGGCGCCCACGCGCGATCACACAGAGAAGATTTTTGCCACACTTGAACTGCCCATGCGCGTTGACGGATTAACCGTTGAAGTTGATGGGTTGGGCTCAGTCGCCACCGCGGTACGGGCGCGCGAATGGTATATCCCGGGAGACATTTCGTCTGCGGCCTTTTGGCTGGTAGCGGCGGCCGCCAATCGGCGCAGTTCCGTGACACTCAAAAATGTCGGCCTCAATCCGCGCCGTTCAGCTGTTCTTGACGTTTTGCAGCGTATGGGCGCGAGGATAAAAGTGTCTCCGTCAAAACACAGCGAAGCGCGTGGGGAAGTGGTCGGCGATATTCGTGTGTCGGGCGCGAAGCTTGCGGGAACCGTGATTGGGGGCGAAGAGATTCCCAACCTGATTGACGAAATCCC
>SLAD01000382.1 GCA_007126995.1 Kiritimatiellia bacterium
ATGTCAATCAAGGTGGCGGAAAAGAAACGTGGGTGCCGGGGAAGGTTGATCGGGGGAATTTGGGAACCGTAACGCGTTCGTTGGACATCTGGAAATGGTGCGGGGGACCGGAGGCCCAGCCCGTCGAAGGGCTGCTCAGCCGCGATGGCGGTCATTTGGTGCCTGACGAACCGCGCGTGTATTGGAACACCGACCGCGAATGGATTGAGCATCGCTCGCGCCAAGTCTGGTTCGACGGCTATTTCTTTGCCTACGGAAACGACTTCAAGCAGGCGCTGAAGGACTTCGTGCACGTATTCGGGCCGATCCCGATGGTGCCGCGCTGGACCTTCGGCTTCTGGTACTCTCGTTGGTACGCCTATACCGACAAGGAATTCGTCGAGCTGGCCCAGCGTTACCGCAAAGAGAAGATTCCGATCGACGTCATGATCATCGATACCGATTGGCGTGACGGGTGGGGCGGGTACGACTGGAGCAAGAAGTACTTCCCGAAACCGGAGAAAGCGTTGAAGGCCCTGCATGACATGGGGCTGCGTACCTCGCTGAATGATCATCCCGGCTACGACGGCTATGAGCCGTTGCCGCCCAATGACAGCCACATCCCGGGCATCGAGAAGGCCTTGGGCCCTTGTCCGCATAACGGCGAGTGGGCGTGCGACTGGTCGAACAAGCAAGCGCTGACCTACTGGCGTGATCATGTGCTGGGGCCTTTCTTCGATCAGGGCATGGACTTCTGGTGGATCGATGGTTGGATCAAGTCACCGTCCAACAATCTCAACAGCCAATTGTGGGCGAACCGCCATTACTATGAACTCTCGGTCGAAAAGACCCAAAAGCGTGGCATGATCCTGTCCCGCTGGGGCGGTATCGGGTCGCACCGTTATCCGGTACAATTTTCCGGTGACACCCATTCCAACTGGGAAACCCTCAAGCATCAGATCGAGTTCACGGCCCGGTCGGGCAATTTGGGCGCGGCCTACTGGTCACACGACATCGGCGGATTCCATGAGAAAAAAATCGACGAGGAAACCTTTATTCGTTGGTTCCAGTTCGGCTCGCTCAGCCCGGTATTCCGGACGCACAGCGCCTTCGGCATTCGCGAGCCGTGGCACTTTAGCGCGTCGTGCAAGCGCTTGTTCCGCAAACAGACTCACCTGCGCTACGCGTTAGCACCTTACTTCTATGGCTTGGCACGGGAGGCGCACGAGACCGGAATGCCGCTGTGTCGTCCCTTGTATCTGGAGTACAACGACAACGACGGTGGCGCCTTCGATCGCAAACATCAATACACGCTAGGACGCGATCTGCTGATCATTCCCGCCGATGCGCCGGTCGACAAGGTGACCGGGCACCAGCGCAAGCGCGCGTATTTCCCCAACGGGCGCTGGCTCGGCCTCGAAACGGACGAAGCGTTTCTTGGCCTGCATGACGGATTCATCGATATCCCGTTGGAACGGATACCCGTCTACGTGCGTGAGGGCGCGATTATCCCGACGCAACCGGTCGGGGACGCGCTGGGTGTGGCGTCGCCGGAGGAAATCCATTTCGACTGCTTCCCCGCTGAGCAAGTGAAGTCCGCGTATGACCTCTATGAGGACGATGGCGAGACGTTGGCCTGCGAGGACGGCGCGTTTGCGGTAACCAAGGTGAAGGTGAACCGAACGGCGGATACCATCCGCTGTCAAATCGCTGAACCTGTCGGGCGCTATCGGGGCATGCCCAAGAGTCGCCGTTATGTCGTGCGCTGCCGCTTGGAACCAGCCGAGAAACCGGCCTCGGTGTCCGTGCAGGTCGGCAAGCAAGCCGCGCAGCCGGAGAAGGCAAAGATGACTTCGTCCTGTTTGGCGGGAACGGTCAAGGGCGCGTGGAAATTTGTGGAAGTCCCGATTGAAACACGCAATAAAGCGGTTGATATTGTGATTCGTCTTAAATAAGGAGATGATCATGGCGACTACAGTGCGCTCGCTTTGTACAGGACTGATGCTTTGCTGGGCCGGGGTGGTCCTGGCCGATATCCCGTTGCGCCACGTGACGATGTATACGAGTGGCGTCAGTTACTTTGAGCATGCCGACGAAATTGCCGGGCCCGTGACCCTGGAACTGCGCTTTCGAGAAGAGCAGGTTCCGGACGTCCTCAAATCCCTGGTCGTGCTGGACTCAGCGGCCGGCTCCGTGCTGGCCACGTATGATGCGCAAGATCCGTTAACGCGCACCTTGCGCGGTTTCGCGATCGATTTGAGTGATCACCCGGACTTACAGACTCTGCTGTCACGGCTGCGCGGCGCAAAAGTCGAAGTCAAAACTTCGTCGGCGGACTACATCGGCCAAGTGATTGGCACGGAAACGCGTTATCGTAAGGAAGGCGATCAGGAAGTGCCGCAGCCGCGCCTGAACCTGCACACCGCGGAAGGGATTCGCTCGTTCCCACTCGAATCCATTCAGTCCTTCAGCATCCAGCAGGATGAGTTAGCCGCGGATTTGGAAGCCGCGCTGGAAGTGTTAGCGAGCGGTTTGGACACCAATCAAAAGTCGCTGCGGATTCATTTCGAAGGCGATGGCGAGCGCGGTATCCAGTTGGGCTACCTGTTGGAGTCGCCGCTCTGGAAGACCAGTTATCGATTAGTGATCGAGGATGACGCATTGTTCCTGCAGGGGTGGGGCCACGTCGACAATGTGACCGACCGCGATTGGGACAACGTACGCGTGAGCTTGGTTGCGGGCAGCCCTATCTCTTTTCGCCAGGATTTATTTTCACCCATTTATGTCGAGCGTCCGGTGGTCGAGTATGATCACGGCACGGTCACACGTCCGCCCGTGTTCGAGCGGGAATTGGAGACGTTGCGGGCTGAGGCGCCGCTAGCACGTGCGCGACGGCCTGCCGCGCCAATGGTAGCGATGGAAATGGATGTAGCGCAGATGCGCGACCAGGCCGTGCAGGCGACCGGTCAGGAGGCGGGCGAATTGTTCCGCTACGATATCGATCAGCCGGTGCGAATCCCGCGTCAGTCGGCCGCCATGTTGCCGATCGTACAGGCGGAGGTGGAGGGGAGTGCCTTGTCGATCTTCAATCGCAACACCAATGCGAAGCATCCGCTCAACGCCGTCGAGTTCGAAAACTCATCCGAGGCCGCGCTGATGCAGGGCCCGGTGACCGTGTTCGAGGCTGGCGTGTATGCCGGTGACGCCCGGCTGCCCCATACCGGAGCGGGCGAAAAGCGTTTGTTGGGCTACGCCGTTGATCTCGCCACGGACGTTGATGTGCAGTCGCGTAGCCTGCCGGAAACCATTACCCGGGTGCGTATTGTGCAGGGCGTGCTGCGGGCGGAGCGCTCACAGCGGAACGCCACCACCTATGTCGTCAACAGCACGCGCGACACCGAACGGGAGCTGGTAATCGAGCATCCGTACCGGTCGGGCTGGGACTTGAGGGAGCCGAGCGGTGAAATCGATCGCACCGCTGATCATTATCGCCTGCGCCTTGACCTCGCGCCGAAAGAGCGGACGGAGCTGCGCGTCGTCGAAGAACGGATGCTGGAACAAACCTTTCGGTTGATGGATTTGGACGATGACCGAATCGACTTCTATTTGCGTCAGCGGGTCATCAGTCCGGCCATGGAGCGGCTCCTGACGGAGTTGGGCGAGCGGCGACAAGCGATTGGGCAGGTGCGGCGACAGCGTGAAGCCGCCGAGGCCGAGCGCGAGGAAGAGCGGGCGGCGCTGGAACAATTGCGGAAAAACATGGAAGTGGTCGACCGGACTTCGGAAACCTATGCCCGATGGGAACGCGAGTTGAGTCAACGTAGCGATCAATATGGCGCGCTGATCGACCGCATTCGCGAGCTGCGTGCCGAGGAAGCTCGACTGCGGGATGAGCTTGAAGCATGGTTAGCGGGCGTCAATGTCGAGTAAGGCAAGATTTAGGGCGGAGGAAGTAGAGCATGGGCAAGGCGAGTAAACGAAAAGGGAAAGATAAGGCGGGCGCAGCTTCACGACCGGCCACAGAGCCTGCCGAAACGTTGGCGTGGTGGATGAGTCCGATGATAGGGAATCTCCTGATTATCGGCGCGGCGATTGCGTTGCAGTTCACGATCATTCTGCTGCCGTTGGTTGGGCCAGCGGGTGCAATTGCGCCGCACGCATTCGTGAATATGATGGCTTGGCATGCGGTACTCTTTCTCGCCATGGGACTGAGCGGGTTGTCGCTTTGGTCAAAACTAAAGCGGCGTTCACAGGATCAGAGTCCATTCCCGCTCCTGTCGACGGCGCTGCTGGGCGTTACGGTATTCTTTTTGCTGGCCCACTGGATGGGTCTGTTGCGGATTTAACGCCATGACGGATCCCAATCATCGAGAGTTGCCCGACGAGCAGGGTGCCGGTTCAGCGTGGCCGGTCCTGTCGTCTGTTCAGGCGCGCATTCTGGGTTGCTTGATCGAAAAAGCGATTACGACCCCGGATCAATACCCCTTGACGCTGAATGCGCTGGTCAATGCATGCAATCAGAAGTCGAATCGTGATCCCGTCATGAGCCTGAGTGAGTCGGACGTGGTGGCTGGACTGGATGGATTACGACACGATCATCGCCTGGCTGCACTGGTGCATACGTCGGGCAGTCGCGTGGAGAAATACCGTCACTCCATTTCGGACGTCATCAAGCTCAATCCAGAGCAAGCGGCTATCCTCTGTGAGTTGCTGCTGCGCGGGCCAGAAACGGTCGGGGAATTGCGCACGCGGGCCTCGCGCATGCATGAACTGCGCGACTTGAATCATGTCCAGCAGCTGTTGGACGAACTCGCCACACATCCAGGCGGTCGCTTGGTCGTCAAGCTGCCGCGTGAGCCGGGCCGGCGCGAATCTCGCTGGATGCATCTCTTGTGTGGCGAGGTCGACGTCGAGTCCGTGGTGGCCGCCGCGCCAGATACCTCGATGAACGATTCATCCGACCTGCAACAGGAACTGGCTCAACTGCGCGCGGAACTGGAATCGCTCAAGGCTGAGTTCGCGCAGTTCAAGCAACAATTCGACTGAGACAGAAGCGTCATGGCCGCGAAGACCGGTTGGAATCGATTGTGGCACAACCTGCAGCGGTTCGCGCTGGAGGAAATCGACCTTGTCCAAAAGCAGTTACCGCTGGTGTTGCGTCACAAAGCCCTCAAATTGCCCGTAACACTGGAGCCCCAACCTTCGAAAGCGCTGGTCCGCGACGGGCTGGAGCCGGACGTGTTAGGCCTATACATCGGCGAGACCTTTGCCGAAAGTTTCAGCGGCGGCGATGAATTGCCATCCCAGATCATTCTGTTTCTGGAGAACATCTGGGACTACGTGGATCACGACACGGCCGAGTACCGCGAGGAAGTGCGCGTCACCTACCTGCACGAGCTGGGACACTATCTCGGCTTGGACGAGGACGACCTCGCCATGCGCGATCTCGATTGAGACCCCGCGAACGGGGGAAACTGGTATCAATCCTGATCCTGCCACGCGCGCAGTCGGCGCACCTGATGCAGCAACCGCTCACCGCTCCAACCTGAACTCCAGCGGTACTTCCACTTGCACAGCCACCGCCTGCCCATCGCGTTGGGCCGGTTCAAATCGCCAGCGTTCCACCGCTGCACGTGCCGCCGACACAAATACCGTGCCGGGCCGCGACTCGATCACATCAATCGCTTCCACGGTGCCCGCTGCGGTCACCACAAATCGCAAAATCACTTCGCCTTCCAATCCGCTATGCCGCGCCCCCGGTGGATAGTGCGGTGGCGCTTGCAACACCGCGCGCGGCGGCGTATCCACATCGGCTAGCGCGAATACGGCACCCTCTATCGCCCAATCGATTTGACCGAACGCCACCGCAA
>SLAD01000227.1 GCA_007126995.1 Kiritimatiellia bacterium
GAGGTCTTCTCGGCTAGGTAAGACAACATCAAGTCCGGTCCCGGCGCAATCACGCCGCCGGTGTATCCCTTGCGGGGCTGGATGATATCGAACGTGGTGGCCGTGCCGATATCGATCACAATGATCGGAACCTCATAACGCGCCACGGCACCAGCCACGTTAGCCAAGCGGTCCTGCCCGATCCGCTCGGGTTGCGGATAAGTGATAGACGCGCCCAGTTTCATGCGGTGATCGACTTGCAACGGAGCTGTGCCGGACACGCGTCGAAACAGCTTCATCAACTTCTCGTTGACGCCCGGGACTACGGAAGCCACGACCACGCCTCGCGGCTGGCGTTGTGCGCGCCATGCTTTCAGCAGCTTGCGCAGCGAGGGGCCGTCTAATTCCGATGTCGCGATCCGCTCTCGTTTCTGAATGCGGTCCGATGTGTACCACCCCAACGAGGTACTGGAATTACCCACATCGATGACCCAAACCGGCGCCGAAGGAGACGTGGCAGAAGCCTTCTTCATCGAACGGTTTCGTCCCAATCCAGTGCACAATCAAACGCCTCGACCGAGTGCGTTAACGCGCCAATGGACAATGCGGTCGGGCCCGCCTCCGCATAGGCGCGGACGGTATCCAGTGTGATTCCACCCGACACTTCGGTCTTGATTTGGCCACCGCAGCGCTCCACACAGGCGCGGACTTGATCGGGCGTCATGTTATCCAGCAACACCCAGTCGGGTGCGGCCGTCAATACCTCATCAAGCTGGCTCTCGTGATCGATTTCCACCTGCACCGGAATCTCAGGGAATCGCGCCCGCGCCGCCTGAATTGCACCGGCAATCGTGCGCTCCTGCCCCGATAACCAGAAGGCCAAATGGTTGTCTTTGATCATGATGCGGTCATAGAGGCCCATACGGTGATTCTCACCGCCGCCACAGCACACTGCATACTTATCGAGCAGCCGCCAGCCCGGCGCCGTCTTGCGTGTGTCGAGGATCACGACGGGCAGATCACTGACCCGGTCACAATAGGCTGCCGTGCGAGTCGCAATGCCGCTTAACCGCTGCACAAAGTTCAGGGCCACACGCTCGGCGGAAAGCAGCGCCCGCGCATGACCGCGTACCTGCAGGATCATTTCACCCCGGCTTACGTGCGCTCCCTCCGTCACACAGATCTTGACCGTGGCGAGCGGATCAAGCTGACGGAAAACAGCCGAGGCGATATGCACACCGCACAAGATACCTTCGTCTCGCGCCACCAGCGCGGCGGCGGCCTTCGCGGCTTCCGGCACCAACGCCACCGTGGTGACATCGCCGCTGCCGATATCCTCCGTCAGCGCCATCTGGATCAGGCGCTCGGCTGCTGCGGCACTTTGTTCGGGACGCTCAATCATCACTCATCCGGGGTTGAACGATGGCGCGCACTGACGACAGTCAGGCCGCTGGCGCGATCGCGCCAGCGATGAACAAGCCATTCGCCGTTGTCTTCCAGTTGGTCGGCATCAACTTGATCCGAAAAGTACTGGAGGCCGTGTTGATTCACTTCCGCGGTCAGCGCTTCCGCCATCGGCTGTGCGGACGCCTGCATGATTTGTGCCGCCACGCGCCGCGCCGCGTCGCCTCGCGACTCGGATCTGAGCGCACTGAAAACGGATTGCCCGGCAGCTAACCCCAGGAAGGCCACAATGAATAAGGCCACCAATACCTCGACCAGGCTAAAGCCATGCTGCTTCATAACTCGGAGCTTGAGATGTCCGCCGCCGTTCCGGTTCCGCCGGGTTCGCCGTCGCTGCCGTACGAAATGATTTCGTACGGTTCACCCGCACGTCCGGGAGCCAAATAGATATACGGGTTTCCCCAGGGATCATCCGGGATGCGCGTACGACCTAAATAACCGCCGGGCGGGAAGTCGCGCGGGACAGGTGAAATCGTCGGGCGCTCGACCAGTGCCTGCAGCCCCTGCGCTTGCGTCGGATAGCGCCCATGATCAATGTAGTAGGACTGGAGCGCCTGCTCCAATACACTGATTTGCAGCTTGGCGGTCTCCACGCGTGATTCCGCCTGATGACGGATTACGTTGATGCCCACAACGCTGGCCAAGCCCATCACGATGACCAGCACCACCAGAACCTCAATCAAGGTAAAGCCCCGGCGCGTCGTATCGCCGTTATCTAGGTTGTGATTCAAATAATTCAACATAATATGGCATCCTCAACATCCCACGGACGAATTCGATAGAAACCAATCCACCGTCTGCTGGAGTCCTTCATCGAAGGGTACGCTAGGTTTCCAACCCAGCAAGTCGCGTGCCCGTTGCGAATCGGCCTGCGAATCCCGCACATCGCCCGCGCGCGGTTCACCATGGACCGGCTTTATATCCGAGCCCATCAATTTAGCAATACGGCTCGCTAATTCATTGATCGACGTTCGATAGCCCCAAGCGACATTATACACGCCACCCGCCGCCTCGTCCGGTGCCTCCAGACAACAGAGATTGCCGGCTACGACATCCTCTACGTAGGTGAAGTCGCGCGTTTGTTCTCCGTCGCCGTGAATGGTTGGGGCTTTCCCCTCCTTGAAGGCGCGAATGAACAGCGGGATGACTGCCGCGTAGTCGGAGGCCGGGTCCTGGCGCGGGCCGAAAACATTGAAGTAGCGCAAGGCATAGGTTTTTAGGCCGTAGAGCTGATGGAAGATTCGCAGGTAGTGTTCTCCGGCCAACTTTGAAAAGGCATAGGGTGACAGCGGGCGCGGCAACATGTCCTCGTGTTTGGGCAGCTCTTCGGTATCGCCATAGACCGACGAGGATGAACTGAAAACCACGCGCTCCACGCCTGCGTCACGGGCGGCCAGTAGCAACCGCAAGGTGCCGGTCACATTCACTTCATTCGTCGACCACGGGTCCTCAACGCTGCGTTGCACCGACGGCAAGGCGCCGAAGTGAAGTATATGACGAACGCCCGATACGGCCGATTTAACAGCGGCATCATCACGCAGGTCGCCTTCGATCAACTCGATATCCGTTTCGATATCGCAAAGATTCTTACGACGGCCGGTCGAAAAGTTGTCCATTACCCGGACACGGTCACCCCGCGCCAACAACGCGCGGACAGCCGTGCCGCCGATAAAACCTGCTCCACCTGTAACCAAACAATCCACGCAACCGCTCCCTTTCACAATCTTTCGCCTAACGTAGATATCATCCGCAACCAATGCTGTAGCCGCCCTCGCTGAGGGCGGCCCGGGCTCAGCGGGCACGGCTACAGTCAAACACTCTTTTTTGTAACACCTTTTCCCGTAAGCCTCTATCGCCCTATCCGCAGCTCCGAATCCGGGAACGCCAGCAAAGTGACCTGCGCCCATGCGCGCCACTCCATGTCATCGTCTCCATCGAGACGCCCTCGCACGCCCAAGGCCAACATCGTACAATCGAAGCGCCGCTGAATCATGTACGATTGCTCCTCCAACTCGCTATCTTCGATGTCGTATCGCCAATACGCACGATAGGACCAGCGCGCACGCGGGAATAACACGATTTCCGGCTGCACCGTTTGGCGACCGTTCCGATTGTACCGATATTCCACCGAGAAGCGACTGCGATCAGGGGCGTATAGGTGCCACTGCGTATTGAACAGGCGGATTTCATTTTCGTACCAATCATAGGCACCGTCAAAGTCGAAATGAATCCAGTCCGCTAGTCGCAAACGGGCATCGAAGAAGAAATCATCGAAGTCGTTTTCGTCTTCATCCGGATCAATGCGATAGATCGTGTAGGTGTCGATATCGATAAAGTCGTGAATACGGATCCGCCGGTCCGCCTCTTCGAGCGCTTCTTCTTCGTCTTCTATGTCAATACGCAAGTCATAGTCGTCCAAAACACGTCGACCATCCCGGGCCGGGCGGCCACCGGTGCGTCGAGTCTGCAGCTTGTTGCGGATACCGAAAAGGATTTCGTGCTGTTCGTCGAGGGCATCAATGGAATCAAACTGATACAGATCGTCAGGCACTTCCGACGGCTCCGGGACCAGTGTGTAGCGCGCATACGGCTCCGCGATATGCCGCAGGCCACTACCCAGATAGTTGGGACGCTCATTGATCACGCGAAACGCCTTGAAGGAGGTATCAATACCAAACTCAAGCAAGCTCCGGAATACGGCGCCGCCGTCGGCTATTTCGACCCGTTCCGTTTCATCGAAAAGCACCACACCATCTTCATCGACCAACGGATCCCCATCCTCATCAAACAACGGCTCGACATCGACAAATACAACGGGACTCGGTGTTGAGGAGTACCAGGTGCCACGGTAAGCCACACTCGGCACCACTGACAAGAACCCGAAATGGCGCATAGGATATAAGACCCGGTGCAGCGAATCGATGCGGACGGAGTCATAGTCCTCGCGATCGTCTTGATCTGGGAAGACGCGTTCCAGATAGCTGCCGCTATGTTCACTTTCGTAGTAGAATCCGCTTGTGCCCAGTTCAAACCGATTGATGTCGAGCGACAACTCGGGCAGGCGATTGACATTTTCGAAAAAGTCGTTGAGACGGAAGTTGAACAGGAGTCCGGCCGAATAGCGGCTGTCGCGTCGAATCAATGCCACACGATTTTCAGGTTGGACACCCCGCCGAAACTCGCGATCGAAAAAGTCCTCAAGCATGAACGGGTCACTCACATAATTGACGTCTGACAAGAGGTAATTCTGCTCACCTAACGCTTGGCTGTGGCGCAAACCGATCCAGTAACGGTCGGAATCCACCAGCCCTTCACGCACGCGGCGCTGACTTTCAGACCGTATGGGACGGTCATCATTGGTATAATACGCTTGAAATCGTCCCCGAGCATTGTTTTCAGGCAGCCGCCAACGCACGCGTTGTCCATACCCCAATCCGCGCTTGGTGCGATAATCGAGTTGCGTGGAGGCTTTGACGTGCGGGTTCGGATACCAATTGTAGGCCGTGAGCACGAAGGGTCCCATCCGGCTACTATAGCCGGGCATGATCTCGAAGTTACTGTCACGCTCGAAATCTTTCTTCAAGTACGGGGTATAGAAGACCGGCGCACCATATAAATAGGCAACCACATGGCGGGCGCGCAGCACGGATCCGTCGGTGATCGTTGCGGAGCGTGAGCGCAAAACGAATTCCTGACGGTCTTCGCCGCTGCACGTCGTTAAACGGGCACTGCGCAAATAGATCACGTCGCGACCCAATTGCTCTGACTCGCGGGCGCTGATGTAGAAGGGATCGGTGAACAAAAGGAAGTCGCCAAAATCACCTTCTCGCGTACGGAAATTATACGACAGCTCCTCCCCTTCCCAAACACGGTCGCGACGTTGGAAGAATACGTTTCCACGAGCATGCGCCTGACGCGTTTCCGTGTGCACCTCCATATAATCGGCCCGCAGCTCATCGTCCAACTGCGTAACCACGACATTCCCCACGCCGATCATCAGTCGGCGTTCGGCGTCAAACTCCAGCCGGTCGGCGGAAATGTCAATACGGTCATCGGCTGGTTCAGTCTCCGGGGCCGGTTCTGGTTCGGCGACCTCAGCCGGTGCCGGACGCTCGACCGGTGCCCGGCGGGGCACGGGTTGGCGTTCACGCGGCGGAGCGGCCTCGGGCACTGTGGGCGTGGGTGCGCGCGGCGCCTCGCGAACAGGCACGGGATCGGCAATCGCGGGTGCGCTATGATCCGGCCGATCTGTGCGATCTACTCGGTCGCGTCTGATGTATTGGCCTTCCGTGACGGTCGCAGGGACGATCATGCCGCACAGGCATAGAACTCGGATCATTCGAACAGATAAAGACATTTGCACCTTGA
>SLAD01000010.1 GCA_007126995.1 Kiritimatiellia bacterium
CAAGGCGTCAGATCACTCGCCTTCAGCGGCACGCGCTCCAACTCGATCACGGCCCCGCAGGTTTCCGCCATTTCGCCCACCGCGCTGGACAAGCCGCCCGCGCCGCAATCGGTCACAAAATGGATCAAGCCTTCCTGCCGCGCTTGCAGGAGACAGTCGGCCGCCTTCTTCTCTTCAATCGGATTACCGATCTGCACCGCGCCCTGATCCTCTTCCCGGCTCTGCGCGTCCAGTGAAGCGGAAGAGAAGGTCGCGCCGCGCAAGCCATCCCGACCTGTCCGGCCACCCAACACCAACACGCGATCGCCCGCCTGCGCCTCCTTGGGAATGTCGGCAATCGGGATCACGCCGGCGGTGCCGCAAAACACCAGCGGATTGAAGACATAACCTTGATCGAACAGGATCGCGCCGGCCACGGTCGGGATTCCCATGCGATTACCATAGTCGCGCACGCCACGCACGATGCCGCGCAAAATGCCAAGCGGATGTATCACACCTTGTTCAGGCAATGCGCTGGCCGGCGTGTCCACCTCACCCACGCAAAAGACGTCGAGTGAGGCGATCGGCTTCGCGCCTTTGCCGGCGCCCAGGATATCGCGGATCACGCCGCCCAGCCCGGTATTGGCGCCGGCATACGGCTCGATCGCGGAAGGATGATTGTGTGTCTCGACCTTCAAGCCGACCGCCAACTCGTCATCCAACTTGATGAAGCCGGCATTATCGTGAAAGGCACTGAGCACGAAATCGGGCCGCTCACGCATAATCGCTTCGGACGGTTGACGAATGTAGGTGTTGAACAGGCTCGTGAGGGTTTCGCTTATGCCCTCGCGTTCGTGCTCGATGCGGGCGTTCAGAATGCGATGCTTACAATGCTCGCTCCAGGTCTGTGCCCACACCTCCAGCTCGACGTCGGTCGGCTCCCGCTCCATGCGCTGATAGTGGGCTTGGATGGCGCGCATATCTTCCAACGACAAGGCGAGCTTGCGGATCTGGCTAATGGCAACCAGCTCCTCGTCGGACACCGCGCGCAGGGGCACTTCCACCCGCCACTGTTGCTCACATAGCGGCGCTGTCATGAAGCCTCCAGGTGTGAATGACCGGGTTCACCATATCGCGCACATAGGAATCGGCATCGATTTCTGCGGCGCCACGCAAATAGACGCGATGCGCAACATCCAGTTCCTGCAACGACCAAGCGGGATCGCTACGATCCTGTATTGCCCGCCGCACCGCCTCCTTCTCGAGATCGAGGCAGCCCGGCTTCAACGCGATGTCGACAATGAAACGAAAATCATCCAACGCCGCCGCCTGGTTCTCGCAAAGGCTGTCGCTGACCTCGTCCTGCAACACCTCGCGCACAAACGCGCGCACCGCGTCGGGATCGCCGTCGAACGCAATGCGATATTGCCGCGACAGGCGATACTGGCAGCCGTCACTGTCCGGCGCATAACGCAGTCCGCGCGCGTCCCGCCAAGGCTGATGCCGGTTCACGAGCTCAAACACGCTTTGCATGCGGCGAGATCCTTTCCAAAATCTGTTGGTAGTGCTCTATAACCTCGCCCAAATCCTGGCGAAAGCGATCTTTATCAAAGATTTCGCCCGTCTCCGTGTCCCACAGGCGACAGGTATCGGGCGAGATTTCGTCCGCCAACAGAATCTTGCCGTCGGCCCGGCCGAACTCGAGCTTGAGATCGACCAATCGCAAGCCCGCCTGAGCAAAAAAGGTTTCCAAGTGGGTGAAGATTACCAACGCCTGTTGCGTGACGGCTGTAACCTCGTCTGGTTGGGCCAAGTTCAGGGCGCGAATGTGGGCGGGCGCCAACATCGGGTCGCCCAGCGCGTCATCTTTGAGGTAGTACTCCACCAGCGGCTCGTCGAGTGTCTGTCCCTGCGCTAAACCCGTGCGCTTCGCCAGACTGCCGGCCACGACTTTGCGCACGACCACCTCCAGCGGGATGATCGTCACTTTGCGCACTAGCAAGTCGGTGTCGTTCAGCTCGCGCAGGAAATGCGTTTCGATGCCGGCGTCCGCGAGTTCGCGATAAAGCAGCAGCGTGATTTCTTTGTTGAGGTGACCTTTGCCGGCGAGTTGCGCGTGCTTAACGCCATTGAAGGCGGTGGCGTCGTCTTTAAACGACATCCTCAATTCGTCATCGTGTTCGGTTGCGTAGAGGCGCTTGGCTTTGCCTTCGTAGAGAATGTTCATAAAAAAGCCCTTACCTAATTTGGTAAAGGCTCAGGAATCTCTTACCGGGCAGAATCCGAGCGTCGCACAGAGCACACCCTAAACGGGTCCGCTCAATGTCCGCACACCATCCATTCATCTGTTCCGGTCACTCATAGTAGAAGGATTCCGGTCCTCCCGTAGAGACTCCTGGCCCAATTACCAGAATTATACGAGTGCACATTGCTGTCTGCGGTCTGACTATCTAGTAGCCCCGCGCGCGATTGCAAGGGAAAAAACACAAGATGTAGTTTTTCGCTTGTTCCGACGCCCGACTCGGGCTATCCGTTCGCCATGACAGACGCAGCCATCACGCAATCCACCATCGGAATCCTCGGTGGCGGCCAACTCGCGGCCATGCTGACGGAGGCGGCCACCGCTATGGGCGCGCGAGTGCGCATTTTCGAGCGACGCGGCGTGGACGCGGTGGACTCGCTGACCGACTTAACGACGCACGGGGACTGGCAAAATCAGGGGGATATCCTCGGTTTTGCGGCGGGCTGCGATGTGGTGACGCTAGAGAACGAATTCATCCCGCTCGCCACACTGGACCTGATCGAGCAGTCCAGCTGTGCGCTCTATCCCGGCAGCGGCACGTTGCGCCGCATCCAAGACAAGCTAATCCAAAAGCAAACGCTGGCGGCGGCCGGTTTGCCCGTCGCCCCCTTCCAAGCGATTGACTCCGCTGATGATCTTGAGCACGCCTTTGAGACACTCGGCCATCGCCTCGTCTTGAAGCAGCGCTATCTCAGCTACGACGGCAAAGGGAATCGTTTTCTCGATCACCATGAAACGCTAAATGGCGAAGACTGGGCGCCCGGACGCTGGTATGCCGAACAACGCTGTGCCTTTGATCGCGAACTGGCCGTGATGGTGGCGCGCAACCGTGAGGGCGAACAGGTCACGTATCCCGTCGTGGAGACCACGCAACACCAGCACATCTGTCACACCGTGATCGCCCCGGCTAATGTTCCGCCGGCCGTAGCCGAGCAGGTAACCGCGTTGGCCACTCGCGCGGCGGACGCAGTCAAGATGGTGGGTGTGATGGGCGTAGAGCTGTTCCTGATGCCGGACGAAACCGTCCTGATCAATGAGTTGGCACCGCGCGTGCATAACTCCGGCCACTACACGCTGGGCGGCTGCGCGACGTCCCAATTCGAGCAGCATATCCGCGCGATTCTGGGCCTGCCATTCGGCGCTACCGAACTCGCGGCGCCCGCGGCGGCCATGGTCAACCTGCTGGGCGACGCCGAGGCTGAGGGCGCACCCCAGCCGTGGACATCACCAGCGGATACCACGGCCGCGGTGAAACTGTACGGTAAACGGCAGTGTCGCCCAGGCCGCAAGATGGGACATGTCACCGCGCTTGGCAACGACCCGCAGATCGCGCTACAACAAGCACAAGACGTGGCACAGCGCATAACATGGAAGGCAACCGCATGAACAATCCTCTCGTCGGCATCATCATGGGCAGCGATTCGGACTGGCCCACCATGGAGGCGGCCGCACGCTGTCTCAACCAATTTGAGATCGCCTACGAAGCCAAGGTCGTTTCCGCGCATCGCACGCCGACCGACATGGTGACCTACGCGCAATCCGCGCAGGGTCGCGGCCTGAAAGTAATCATCGCCGGCGCGGGCGGCGCCGCGCACCTGCCCGGCATGGTGGCCAGCCTGACTACGCTTCCGGTGATCGGCGTCCCGGTTCAGAGCCGTGCACTGAAAGGCATCGACTCGCTCTTATCGATCGTGCAAATGCCCGCCGGCGTGCCTGTCGCAACGGTTGCGATCGGTAATGCCCACAACGCCGCGCTGCTGGCGCTGCGCATCCTGGCACTGGAGGATCAGGCCTTGGCTGAGCGCCTGGCGGCACATCAAGAAGAAATGGCGGAAAGCTCACGCGCGAAAATCGTGTCGCTGGAGGAATCCAGCTAATGTACGCGGCCGCGCGGGCGCTGCTCTTTGCGTTGCCTCCCGAGACCGCGCATAATGTGACGTTGGCCGGCTTACGCGTGGCCAGCCAACTCCGCCTGCTGCGCGCGCCCGCCGAATTGCCCGGCACACCGGTTCAAGTCATGGGGCTGACGTTTCCGAATCGTGTCGGCCTCGCGGCCGGTCTGGATAAGGATGGCATCTGTCTGAATGCGTGGGGCGGATTGGGCTTTGGCTTTGTCGAAGTCGGCACGGTAACGCCGCGCCCGCAACCCGGCAATCCCAAGCCCCGCTTGTTCCGCCTGCCGCAGGCGCAGGCGATCATTAACCGGATGGGCTTTAACAATGCCGGGGTCGATGCACTGGCCGAGCGACTGGGCCATCACCGCTTTCCCGGTCGCATCGGCGTCAACATCGGCAAGAACGCCGACACCCCGCTGGAGCAGGCGCTATCGGATTACCAAACCGGCATGCGCGCCGTGTACGCGCTAGCCGATTACATCGCCGTGAACATATCGTCACCCAACACGCCCGGCTTGCGGACGCTGCAAGGGGCGGATCATTTGTCACCGCTGCTGGCCGGACTCTGCGCCGAACGTCAAGCGTTGCAGGAGCAACACGGACGCTACGTCCCGCTCGCCGTCAAACTGGCCCCCGATTTGAGCGAGGCGGAGATTGAGGCGTGCGCGAAGGCGATCACCGCGACCGATTTGGATGCCGTGATTGCGACGAACACGACGCTGGATCGAACCGCGGTGATTGGACTGCGCTATGCGGAGGAGGCGGGCGGCCTCAGTGGCGCGCCCCTGCGCGAGAAGTCCACCGAGTTTATTCGCCACCTACGCAGCGCCCTGCCTGATCGTGTCAGCCTGATCGGCGTGGGCGGCATCAGCTCGGCCGAGGATGCCAAAGAACGGATCGAGGCCGGTGCCGACCTGGTGCAGGTATATACCGGCCTCGTCTATCGCGGCCCGGGCCTGATCCGCGACCTGGTCGGCGTATGAGCGAGGCGAGGTGGGTCCTGATGGCATGGGCTGCTGGTAAAGCACGAGATTCCTCGACCCATTCGGCTGCGCTCAGGGCAGGCTTCGCCCGGAATGACAGGCTCCTGAAAGGGGCGCGTTCTTGCCGACGACCCGCAAAAGAACGAAAGGTCATATAGCGGAATTCCAACTCTAAAATAAATCAGGGCGTGACGATCCGGTAGAAACGCATGTGATCATTCGGAGTATTGTCTTCGAGGGTTAAGGCCTGGCCGGCACCCTCTTTCGTTTCCACCGGCTCCCATATGACCGGATTGGACGTTAAAGTTAGCGTATACTCTAGCGTGTAGCTAATGCCGTATTCAGAAACAAACGTTGCCGATGCAGCACCACCGGGCACCACCGTGAAGCCTGTCATGCTAACACGCTCGGGATCCACTGGAGGATATTCTCCTGACGTTGTTCCCTGAATGGTTACATTATCTAGTCTCCAAGTACCTCCGGGCTGGCTGGTACCTTCCGCGTATATGCGCAGAGTAAGGGGAACCGAAAGGTCCAACAACGAAACCTCAAACGATTCAGGTGGGGCTGTAATCGCTGCCCCAGTGGCCCCCGAGGAAAGATTAGATGAAAACTCGTCTGCGCTTGACCGGACATAC
>SLAD01000181.1 GCA_007126995.1 Kiritimatiellia bacterium
GCGTCGTCAGGAAGCAGGTTTCGAGGAGCTCAATCAAGAACACATCGTCCTCGACCCTGGGCACTCGCGCGTCCGATACCGCCTGTATCCTGCCATCCGGGCCATCGAGGCCCCGAAAATAGGTGCTGTAGGTAAAATCAAGCGCCGGTCGCCGGTCCAACACCGCCAGGTGGCGCGCCAGAGCATCGGGCAGGGCCACATCGTCGTCGTCGAAAATCCAGAGATACTCGCCGGTCGCCCTCGCGAACGCGCGATTCAACGCGGTTGGCTTGCCGGCATTGTCCTGCTGCAGCGGTTCGATGGCCGCTCCATAACCAGCCAGGAGTGCAGAGGTGCCATCGGACGATCCGTCGTCAACCACGATGATCTGGCGAGCGGGCCGAGTTTGCGCGAGCAGGCTGTCGAGACATTCGCGCAGATAGCGCGCCCGATTGAAGGTCGAGACCATCACGGTAACGTCGCAGAGGTTTTGATTCATGCCGAGAACCTGATTCATGCCGGGGACCTGATGCGCCGAGTTCATCGCGATTGCCCGGCGGTTTTGCCAAGCGGCGGAGCGGGGTAGCCCGCGAGGCTCACCTGGAGCGTCTCGCGATACTGCCCGGTCATCGCCGCGACGGAAAATTCGGCAACGACGCGCGCGCGTAGGTTGCGACCCATCACCGCAGCCTGTTCGGGAGCGGCCAGCAGGGATTCCAGGGCCGCCGCCAAGGCCGCCGGGTCATCCGGTGGCGCCAACCGTCCGTAATCCGGCGTGGCGAGAATTTCCGGAATCCCGCCGACCGCGGTCGCCACCACCGGCAGCCCGCAGGCGCCGGCTTCGATAATCACCAGTCCGAACGCCTCTTGACGGGCGCTGTGCGCCAGACAGACCGCCTCGCGCATGAGGCGCGCGATCTGGGCTTGCGATTGATTTTCGAGAAAGTGGACGCGCCCGCCAAGGCCCAATTGGGCGACCTGCGCGGTCAGTTGGGCCAGCCAGACGCCGTTGTCCGTCCCGCCGGCCAGCACCAGCCCCAGATCGGGAAAGCGGGGAGCGATGCGCGCGAAAGCCGCGATCAGAATATCCTGTCCCTTGTGAGGGGTGAAATTGCCGACCTGAAGCAAATAGGGCCGGGGCGGCGCGGGATCGGTGGGGGGCGCCTGCGCGGCGAAACGGTCGCAGTCGATGCCGTTATGGATCACCCGAATCGCGGACGCCGAAAACAGCCCCGTCGCCGCGATCCGCGCGGCCAATGACCGCGAACAGGCGGTCACGGCGTCGGTTTGCGCCGCGATAAGTCGCCAGGCGGGCAGATCGGCCGCGATCCCCAGCACGTCCGAACCATGAAACGAGAGGACCAGGCGCCCGCGCCACAACCCCCAGCGTTTCAGCAGGGCCAGGGGATAAACCTTCAGGGTCGGAAAGTGCGCGTTGACGACCGTAATCTCGGCGCGGCGGAGCTGGCGGCGCAGCGGCGGGAGCCGGCGCGCCAGCGTCGCCAAGTAGCGGGGCGCGGCGTGCGCCGTGGCGCTGGGGGGTTCCGGGAGATTCAGATGCAGGAACCGGCGGCCCTCGGCGTCGGTGGCCAGACCGGCGGCTTGCCAGTCCTGAATGCCGATCAGCGCCGCGCCGGGGTTGTCGCGTTCCAGCCCGCGCCACAGCCGGTCGACGACCACGTCCACGCCGCCCAGCAGGTCGAATTGCCACGGCAGATATAGCAGCGCGCGGGGTTCCCGGGCGGTTCGGCGAAGCGGCGTCATGACGGATGAAATCGTATCTGGTGCAAGGGGAATCTCAATGCTCGAACGGCCCGACCACCTCGGTCGAGGTCGCCGCCTCCCGCAGCCGCAGGACGGCGGATCCGCCGGTCGGGCCTGAAGATCATAGCCGAGTCGCGCGGATGACGTAAGGGCCGCCCGTCCGGAGCGCTTCGGCCATCATCAAGGCATCCGCGAAAAACTTGGTCGCCCAGTTCGGATACTGCCAGGGATGATAGCCGCCGTCGATCGGATGGGAGCCTTTGATGCCGCCCCGGGTGTTCGGGTCGTCGCCCGTGAGGCGCTGGGTGCGTTTGACGAAGGCGAGCACCCGCGTCGTGGCCTCGCGGTATTTCGGCTCGCCGGTGAGTTGAAACAAGCGCCCCCAGTTGAGGCCGAGCTGGCAATCCCCGGTCAGGCACGACCAGCGCACGGTCGGGCGCCAGCGGGCGTCGAAGCGGCCCGGCAGTTGGCCGCCGGCGGGCAGCGCGGCGCTCGTGGCGTCGCCGATCCGGCGGGCGGCGGCGAGGAACTCCTCGCGTTCGGCATACGCGCCGACCTCCAGCAGGCCGCGCATGGCATAAGCGATGGTGTGCGTGAACGGTTGGGCGTCATCCTGCAGGCAGTTGTGGGCCAGCCAGCCGTTGGGCTGGGCCTGGGTCAGCGCCCATGCACAGTTCCGCACCGCGGCGTCCAGGAAGCGGCGCTCGCCGGTGATTTGGTGCGCGCGCGCCAGGCCCCAGGCGGTGCGGGTGTTATAGGTGTTGATCGGCTGGCCGGTCAGCGGCGAACCGAAGCGCCGCCAGCAACCGTCGTCGTCCTGAATGGCGCACAACCAATGGGCCGCGCGCGCGGCGGCTTCCCGATACCGCTCGTCGCCTTCTTCCTCGAAGGCCCGCACCCAGCCGAACAGGACCTGGCCGGTGTTGAACACCGTGGGCTGGTCGGAATCGCCCAGCGCGCCGGCCAGCACGCCGCCGGTGGGGTGCTGGATCTCGATCTCCCAGTCGGCCATGCGCCGGGCGCGGGCGCGGGCGTCGCCGTCGCCGGCCAGGGCCGCGTAACGGTAGAAGGTCGGGATGATGTAGCCGGTGGTTTCCGGGTAGGCCGGCGCCCATTTGTTGAGGCGGACCAGCCAGGTCTGGGCGACCCCGCCGTTGCCGGTGACGTCCTGGGCGTGCTTGAGCCAGGCGATGGCGGCGTCGAGGTGAATGCGGTTGGCGACCGGCGCGGTCAGGCCGAGGCCGAGGCGGTCTTTCAAAACGAGAGCCTGCTGGCGGATGGCGTCTGGGAGGGACATGAGCGGTTCGTGAACTGGGGGGTTAATGGGTCGTGCGCGTGAACCGCATATCGCTGATCTCGATTGAGGTACAGGGCGGTTGCGCCCCGGTCGCGGACCCGTTTTCGAGCGCCAGGCGGACGAGGACATCGCGGGTCCGCGCGAGCAAGGGTTCGAAGCGGATCTGTTGGGGCAGCTCCCGGAGTTCCCACTCGAGAACGCGCGTCGGTTCATCGCTCCAGTCCAGGGCGAAACGAACGCGGCAGTCTTGAGGGTGGTCGCGCGGTACTTTGGCCAGGAAGGAAACATGATAAGCCCGGCCTGGCGCCAAGGCAATTTCGGCGTCATGGAGCAACAGGGGCTCGCGCATTCCCGACAGGTCGGCGGTGACGCTCCACCGCCCGGCAGGTTGGAGCGCCTGGTGTTCCACGAACGCGCGGGAGGCGACGAAACGACCCTCCGCCTGGCCATAACCGAACTTGGCCCACGCCAGAAACACGGTAACGAGCAGTCCGAGCACGAGAGCCGGGGCCAGCAACCGGCTCAACCCATCGGCGATCTCGGCGGTGGCGAACGGGGTTCGCGAGCGCGGGTCGATGGCGAGCCCTATATAAATGGGCAGGATATACCACGCGAACGAAATATAGCGCGATTGAATCTCGCCCAGCAGGATGAGCGCGAGGGAGATCGTCGCCAGAAACAGGATCGACAACATCCCCGGCGCCTCCGCTGGAGGGCGGATAATCACAAAACCCAGGGCGAGGATCGCGGCTAGCGACAACCCGAAGGCATAGAGGGCGGTATAGGCGTCGAAGACCTGGCGCAGCGCCTGGGCCGACTGAGTCGTGGTGACGAGCGCGGAGGGATTGAGGTTGCCGTAGTACTCGCCGCCCTGCCGGCCGAGATTATAGAGCCGGAAGGCTTTTTCGACATAGTGGCGAAACGCGCCGAGCGGGTGCTCCGCATAAGCGGACACGACCCGAGCCAGCGCGAAACCGCGCAGTTCCTCCGGGTCGACGGCGCGCAAGTAGGGTTGCAAGGCGCGATAATCGCCATAATTTCCAGTGCTCACCGGAGCCGCATGGCTGGCTATCCACCCGAATCGGCTGAATTCGCTGGCCTGGGACATCGCAGCGGTGTCCGCGAACTGCGAACGCAGGATATCCTGCGTGACGCCGCCGATTGCGATGGGAACGAGCAGGAAGAGGACGACCGCCTGGGTCACCCTGAGCAGGCCGGCTTTGCGATCCGGCGCGGCGATCCAACAGATCAACATCAGCCCGAGGCTCGCGTACAGGAACGGGCCGATGCTGCGTTGGACATGCGCCAGGCCCCCGAGCACGGCGGCGACAACGACCAGGAGCACCAAGACGATGGGGCGTTGGTTCGTCCGCCAAAGCCCGAAGGCGGCGATCAGCGCGGTCATGCCGCCGAGGAGATACAGGGTTCCGGGAATATCGTGGGTTGGAATTGAGAGGGAGAAGAGCGGTTCTGGCGCGAACAGCGCCAGAACGAGGGCCACCGCCGCCGGTTTCTCCCCGGCGATCAGCCGCGTGCAGCAGTAGACGGCGAGTGCGGCGAGCAAGGAAAACAGGATGTTCCCGATTTTAAACCCCAGCGCCGAGCCGCCGGCCAGGGCGGTGACCGGCAAGAGAAACGGCGTGGTGCGCATTTCTTGGATCGAAGCCGCGCGCAGCGGGCGTTCGCCGTTCAGAACGGCGAGCGTGAAGTCCCACATGGTTCGGTAGTCGCTGGTAAAGGTGTTATCGACCGCGATCAGGTAGACGACGCGCAACAGGAGCGCCACGACAACGAGGACCGCCAGATGCGGCCACGGCGGTGGCGCCGCGCGTCTTGCCCAATAAGCCGCAAGCAACCACGGCAATACCGCCAACGATCCCCAGGCAAGCGCCGCTCCCAGGGTCAGGGGGCCATCCGCCAGCAGCGTTGGAGCATGGTGCAGCCTGAACCAGAAGGCCAGCATCAACGGCAGGATAACGCCGACGAGAATCATCAGGCCGACGGCTCCGACGATGAATCGTGAGTTATCACCAAGCATTATCGGTGCCTGTCAGGTGAAGTAAAGTAAAGCTATCGGTAATTTCTTTTTCTTTTACCAGCAATCGCTTCTTATATCTTTCTCGTAGTAAAGTGTCTAATAAATGAATACTCCTTTCATGGTTGGTTAGCAAGTAAACTTCTTTACCAGAGATCAAGCAATTTACAAATCCTCCACATGTACTATTTTTCTCACGCGCTACTGATGCTGGCACATCATACATGGAGCCTAAGTATACAAATAATGGGATATTGTGGGGTATATCGAAAGGGCGGAAAGCAGATCGTAAAGGAAAACCACCAACCCATACATAATAAATGTTATCATGCTTAATTATTTTCATGTCGAGTTGCATTTGTTGGAATTCATGCGCAAGATTCATTCTATCTTTTAAAATAGAATAACCGGCCGGAGTCAACATTATTAATAAAATTAAAAGTATTGCTAAGGAAACTTGGTTTGAATTTTTAATATCTCGATCATTATCACGCATGATCCACCGAAAGAGTTGATTTTTATCTAAGAAAAATTTTTTTCTAGCAGAAAGCAATGTCAGCATGAAAAAGCCGATTGAAACTCCCAACAAAATTCGTTCGGGGAGTGGTTTTTTTAGGATTGATAATATCAACCAACTAGTGAGGAATAACCCAATTCCAACAATAATTGCACTTCGGTTTTTAGAAAAAGGTATAACCAAGAGCA
>SLAD01000309.1 GCA_007126995.1 Kiritimatiellia bacterium
AACTGATCAACAATATTCGCTTCATTGCGCTGCAACGCGGCAAGAAGCTTTCGCTACCGCGCGGTGATACTCAATTCATGATCGGGGACGACGTGTACATGGTCGGCGATCCCGAACACATCAGCGAGTTTCTGCAATGGGCGTATCCGGAGCGCCCGCGGTTTCGCAAAATCATTATTGCGGGAGGCGGTGATCTCGGTTTTCATCTCGCCGGCTTGGTGGAAACCATGCAGGTGGAGACCATCCTGCTGGAAGCCAATACGCGCCGCGCCGAGTACTGCGCTGATCGACTCAGTAAGACGTTGGTGTTGAAATCGAATCCGCTCGATCCGGCCACCTTCGAGGAAATCGGCATCACCGCCGATACGGCCTTTGTGGCGGCCACCGAGGATGACGAAAACAACATTATCTGCTGCCTGATGGCGGAGAAAAAGGGCGCGTCGTTCACCGCTGCTCAAGTCACCAAGACGGGGTACGCGCCGATCATCAACAGCCTGAGCCTGATGGATCGCGCGGTGAACCCGTACACGTCGATGATCAATGCCATCACCCGCTTCATTCGCGGCACGTACATCGAGGCGGCCGCCAGCCTCTACAGCTTGCCGGGCGAAATCATCGAGGTGCGCCTGCCCTCCGACAGCCCATGGGTTGGCTTGACCGTTGAGGCCGTCGGAAATCTCAAGGACGGCATCATTGCGGCACTGCTGCGCGACGGCGAGGTGATCGCCGCCACGGGCGACGTTGTGCTGCAAACCGACGACCGCTTAACGCTTTTCACCTTGCCCAATGCGGCCGGCAAGGTGCTCGCCAAAGTACGCGGCAAATGAAACGGACCTGAAAGGCCATGAACTTCCGTGCAGTCTTCCATTTGATCTCCTTCCTGCTGTTCTTCACCGCGATTGGGAAGTTCGCAAGCTGGCTGGTCTCGATCGCCGCGGGCGACTCGACGGAAGTACAGCGTGGCCTGTTGATGGCCGCGTTATTGTCGACGGTAATTAGCACGCTGTTGTGGGCACTGACACGTGGCACAACCGACCTCTCCCGGCGAGACGGTTTCGGCATCGTCACCTTTGGTTGGCTGGCCGTCGCTCACTTGGGCACGCTGCCCTATCTACTGACAGGCGCGATACCGCATGCCCCTACGGCGCTCTTCGAAGCGATGTCGGGGTTCACCGCCACCGGGGCCACTGCGTTGCGGGAAATCGAGGTCCTCCCGGATGGCGTACTGTTCTGGCGCTCGCTGACCCAATGGTACGGCGGCATGGGTATTATCGTTTTGGCCGTCGCGATTATTCCCTTTCTGGGGGTCGGCGGGATGCAGTTGTTCAGCGCCGAGATTTCGGGGCCATCCAAGGACCGCTTAACGCCCCGGATCGCGTCGACAGCCAAATTCCTGTACGGCGTCTATCTCTTGCTCACGCTCGTCGCGATTTTGGCCCTGCGCCTGGCCGGCATGCATTGGTTTGATGCGATTAATCACGGACTGACCTGTGCCGCCACCGGCGGATTTTCGACCTATACCGGCAGCATCGCGCATTTCGAGTCATTTCGTATCGAGCTGATCTGTGTTACCATCATGATGTTGAGCGCCATGAGTTATCCCCTGCACTATCGCGCCCTGATGGGACGGCCCGGCAGCTATTTCCGCGACGCGCAGTGGCGCTTCTTCATCTTTGTCTGGTTGGTCGCGATCACGATCGTCAGTATTAACCTTTGGCGGCATATGGACCTGTCAGGGACGCTGGCGGTTCGTCAGGCGCTATTCCAAGTCTCCACCTTCATCACCTCGACCGGCTACGTCTCGGCGGACTACGATCAATGGCCTGCCCTGTCGCGATTTGTACTCTTGCTGCTGATGGTCATGGGCGGCTGCGCCGGATCGACGACCGGCGGGATCAAGGCCATTCGTGTTTTCGTACTATTAAAGAAGGGACTACGGGAAATTCGTCTTTTCATGCGTCCCGAAGCCGTAGTCCAAGTCAAAATCGGACAAAAATCGATCCCGCAGGACATCATCTCAAAAGTGACCTCCTATTTCGCCATCTACATGTTCATTTGGGCGGCGTGTACGCTCTTGATGACCTTCTTCACGCCGGACTTGGAAACCGCGTTCAGCTCCGTGCTTGCAACGCTCGGTAACATGGGTCCCGGCTTCGGAATGGTCGGCGCCGTCCAGAACTACGCCGATATCGGCAGCGGCGGAAAGATCGCGCTGACGCTCTTGATGCTGCTGGGTCGCCTCGAGTTCTACACGGTTCTCGTGCTATTTTTGCCCGCGTTCTGGCGTCGCTAGCCGGTCCCCGCGATCGGTTGAAGGCAAAAATCGGCAAGAAAAATCCGATATCACTTGCGCCCCGCCCCAAAATTCCTATTTTAAGGGCCTTTGAGTAACGAGTTATGAGCGAATTCTTCATAGGAATAGCCCTGTTTTTGCTGGTGAACATTGTCGCCGGACTGGTCCGCATTATTCGTGGGCCATCATTGGGCGACCGTATGTTGGCGTTGCAACTCTTTGGCACAACCGGCGTTGCGATTCTTCTCCTGCTGGCGGAAAGCTTTAGTGAGCCGCCCCTGCGGGATGTGGCATTGGTGTTCGCGCTGCTCGCTGTGCTGGCCATGGTGGCGTACGTAAAGCTCGTGGGCCCCGAGAGCGACGAACGGCATGCCCGGAGAGAGGAGTCGGCATGACCAACGTGTTTTCCATTGGGCTGGGCTTGCTCGGCAGCCTCTTCTTTCTGGCGGGCACTTTCGGGCTGCTGCGCTTTCCGGACACGTTGAGTCGCCTGCATGCCCTGACCAAGGCGGATAATCTCGGTTTAGGCCTGATCGCCCTCAGTCTGGCAATCTATAACGGCTCACCGGCTGTAGCCGTCAAACTTTTCGCCATTTGGCTGCTGGCCATGCTGGCGGGCACCACCAACTGTTATCTGCTGGGGCGAAACACCTTACAAAAGCAGCAACAGCAGGAGAGCGCATCATGAGCCTGAATGAATGGGTCTTGGACGGTCTGATCATGTTTACGCTCGTCGTGCTCGCCGTGCGCGTCCTCTACACGCGCGATTTATTCAAATCGGTTTTTCTCTTTATCGTTTTTGGTCTGATCATGGCGTTGGCGTGGGTGCGTTTGAAGGCGCCCGATATCGCCTTGGCTGAGGCCGCTATTGGTGCCGGGTTAACCGGCGTGTTGCTGTTGGATGCTGCTCGACACTTTAACCGGCCCCGTCCGGTACCCCACCCGAAGGACTAAGCGCATGCCGTCACCCCAAAAAGTCACCGACCAACTCAAGGCACCGAGCAGTCTGTTGCTGGGATTGGCGTGTGCGGGCATTGCACTTTTTCTAATTGCGGCCTTGATCGAATTACCCGATGAGGCATTGGGGCTGACCGAACTCTCCAAACAGCACATGGATGAGAGTGGCGTCGAGCATCCCGTCACGGCCGTACTGCTGAATTTCCGCGCTTATGATACCTGGCTGGAAGTCGGTGTGCTCCTGATGGCGGTTATGGGGATGCTGCTTTTCCAGCGCCGTAGTGACCTGCGCGACATCGAGCGTATGCCCGCACCGGACCCGGTGCTGAATTGGCTGATTCAGTTGCTCTTCCCGATGATGGTGCTGGTCTCCGGCTATCTGCTCTGGATGGGCAAATTCTCGTCAGGCGGAGCCTTTCAAGCAGGCGTGGTGCTCGGTGCAGGCGGTGTCCTCCTATGGTTGGCAGGTCATCCCTCGGTCAGCGGGTTTTCGGGACGACTTTTCCGCTTTCTGCTCACGGTCGGTTTCGGCAGCTTCCTGCTGGTGGCGTTTTACAATGTATTGCTTAGCCAAGCGATTCTCGACTACCCCGTGGCCTATGCAGGAACCATCATTTTAATCATCGAAGCGGCGGCCACGATTTCCATCGCCGTCACCGTCGCCGCCTTAATCATCGGTTTACAACCGGTTATCCGGGATCGAGACCGGACACCGCTCGAACCCCACTAATCGCATCGCCATGTCACAGTATCTCGCCTATTCGATAACCGGAATGATCATCTTTGCGCTGGGGCTGCATGGACTGGTCGTGCTGTCGCATATCCTGCGCAAAATCATCTGCATCAACGTGATGGCGGGCGGCGTGTTTCTGTTTTTGATCAGCGTCGCCGCGCGCAATTTTGATGAGTTTCCGGATCCGGTGCCGCAAGCGATGCTGCTCACCGGCGTCGTTGTGGCCCTCAGCGCCACTGCCTTCGCCGTCGCGCTGGCCCGGCGAATCTATACGGTCACGGGACAGGCTGAACTAATCGAGGAGGACGAGCCGTCATGAACACGGTTGCCATCCTTCCCTTATCGGTTTTGATCCCTTTGGTGGGCTCTCTGGTGTGCTTTGTCATTCACCGCCGCGTGGCCGTCGTGACCGGCTTGGTGGTTGCTGGTTTAACCACGCTCGCCGCTCTGGCTACAGCTTATGTGATTGCGCGGTCGGGACTGCAAATTTATACGCTGGGCGGCTGGCACGCGCCACTCGGCATTCAATTCCGCGCCGACGGCCTGTCGGCCGTCATGATCGTGATGACCGCCGTGGTCGGCCTCGGCATCAGCTTCTATGCCCAAGCCTATTTCGGCCACTACCAAACGACGAATGAAAAGCGCGGCGGGGAGATGTTTTGGCCCATTTGGCTCTTCCTGTGGGGCTCAATGAACGCGCTCTACATGTCGGCGGATTTATTCAACATCTACGTCATTCTGGAGATCATCGGCTTTGCTGCAGTCGGTTTGCTGACCCTGACGGGGCGTCGCAAGGTGTTGATCGCAGGGATGCGCTATTTGCTGGCCGCGATGGCGGGATCGCTGGTCTATTTGCTCGGCGTTTCGATGCTTTACGCGGCCTACAGCACGCTGGATATCGGCTTGTTGAGCGCAGCCATTGACGGCGGTCGCGTGCCTGCCGCCGCCTTCGCCCTGATGCTGATTGGGCTCCTGCTCAAGACCGCGGCGTTTCCGCTGCACTTCTGGTTGCCGCCCGCACATGGCAGCGCCACCGCGCCGGTCAGCGCGATTCTTTCGGCGCTGGTCGTCAAAGCCTCCTTCTATCTGGTTCTACGACTCTGGTTCCAGGTTTTTCACGAGGTGGTCACATTTGAGACCGGTCAACTATTGGGCGTGCTGGGCACAGGCGCTATTCTTTGGGGGTCCATTCAAGCCTTGCGCCAGACCCGCGTCAAAATGATGGTCGCCTATTCCACGGTAGCGCAACTGGGCTACCTGTTTTTTGTGTTTCCGGTCAGCACGGTGACCGATCCCTCGCTGAATGCGCCGATCACGCCTTGGCTGCTCGCCGGCAGCCGCGGTTGCTTGTATCAAGTGCTGGCGCACGCCTTTGCAAAAACCGCCTTCTTTATGGCCGCCGGCGTCTTGCTGCATGCCGCCGGCAGCGACCATATTGACCATATGCGCGGATTGGCCAAGCGCTTGCCGATCACCGTTTTTGCGATGGCCCTCGCGGCGGTGAGTTTGATGGGCCTACCGCCTAGTGGCGGTTTTGTCGCCAAATGGCTGACAACCAGCGCCGTGCTCGCCGCCGGACAATGGTGGTGGGCGCCGATCGTGATCGGCGGCGGCCTACTCACTGCGGGTTACATGTTTATGGTTCTGCGCTACGCTTTCTCGGCCGCCGAGCCGGAGGCCACCCTGCATAAGGTTCCCAAGTCCTTGGAGGTGTGCGCCTTGGTGATGGCTGTCCTGAGCATCAGAATGGGCATACGCGCAGAAGATATACTCGCTCTACTAATGGTCGGCTGGC
>SLAD01000223.1 GCA_007126995.1 Kiritimatiellia bacterium
GCGCGTGGATAATGGCGTTCACGTCATGCAGCCGAACCGTACGTCCGGCGAATCCACTGATCGGCTGAATGATCACCGGTTGTTCCGGCACCGGCTCGTCCGGCGAACACACGCCCAAATCCATTTTCAATTTCTCTGCGGCTTTGCTGGGAATCTTCAGCACCATCGCGAGATCGTTGGTAATGTGATCCCCGCCCACGCCCAGCGAGCCGGCAATGGCAATACACCGGTTGGCATAGACCACGTAATCCGTCGTGCCAGCCCCGAGATCAATCACGACACAGCCGCTCTCTTTCTGCTCCGGTGTCAACACGGCCAAAGCCGAACACAATCCACCAAACGCGCTTTCCGCCACTTCGACACCCGCACTCGTGGCGACCTTCAACACATTCAATATGCGGTTTCGTACCCCATGCAGAATCAGCATGGACACTGCCAACTTAGCGCCGACCATGCCCTCGGGATTAATGACGCCCTCCTGATCATCCACAAAGAATTGTTGATGGATGGAATGCATCACCATGCGCTCCGACGGCAGACTCACCGCACGCGCCGACTCGAGCACGGTATCGATGTCCGCCTGTGTGATTTCGCTGTCCGCCGGGATCAGGGGCGTCGTACCGCGGCTAATAGCCCCTTGGATGTGACTGCCCGAAAGCGTGACATGCACTTCCTGAATGCTGACCTGACTCTGTTTCTCGGCCGCTTTCAGTGCCGCATCGACGCAAGACAGCGCATTGTCGAAATCCGTGATTTCACCTTTGCGCACGCCGCGGGCGGCGCATTCGCCGACACCGGTAATCATTAGATACCCGTCTTCGCGCTCCTCGCCCACCAGCGCACGCACGCGGGAGGTACCGATCTCTAAAGCTACTACGGGTTCTGAAGCCATGAGTGATCCTTGCTATTGATGCGTGACGACAGGCGGGATATGCGCATGCCCCGTCATATTCACGACGGCCGCCATGCGCCCGCGGCGCCGCTGCTCCTGTAAGATTTCTACCAGCTCAGCCAAACGCGGCTCTAAGTGGGCGCGCGCCATGCGGACTTCCTCGCCCGTCTCGAGGCGAAGCGTCAAGTTCTCATCATGGCGCACATCAATTTCGCGCAGGCGCACATGCGGATGAATCGGCGACCGGTTACACAGCGTGAGCACCGTCAACGCATCCTTAAAGTAGGGTTCACTCAATCGCATGCCGGGACGGATGCCCGGTTCGCGTATACCCCGGATGACCGGCAAATTGGGCCGCAGCGAACTCGGTCCCAGCACATAGCCGTCGGCATCGACGGCCAAGGGCACCGAACCGACTTGATCCAGCCGCGCCAACGCCATCCGCTCCTGCACACGGATCACTAACGTATCCGGCAAACGGCGCGACACCTGCACGGACTGGATCGCCGGCGTCGATTCCAGATTGTAGCGAATTTCGCGCAAATCAAGCGCGAGCAGATTTTCGCGCTCCCGCAATCCGGCGTATTGCCGAATATGAGCGGGCGTCAGCACCGGCCCATCCGTGGAAAAATCCCAGACCTGCACCACATAGCGGTCATTCTCCGTGAACAAGTAGGCGCTCAACAACTTGAAGGAGCGGTGACCAACCCAACCGAAGCCCACCAACACGGCAAGGCACAGCAACACGAGGGCGGTGCGTTTGCGGCGCTCGGCGTTGCGCTCGCGCGTCCGGGCGCTGACCTTCACCGTCTGCTGGCGCCGACGGGGCTTGGCGCGCGATCGCTTCGCTTTCGATCGCTTCCCTCTATCCGTTAATATGCCGTCCATCCACATGGTGATTCGTTCATCAATCTGCTGAAATACGAGCGCTCTGCATGATCCGATCACACAGCGCCTCAAATGCAATCCCTGCTGCACGGGCCGCCTTCGGCAGCAAGCTCGTCGCTGTAAATCCAGGGATCGTGTTGACCTCCAGTATATACAATTCCCCGTCGCGATTCATGCGAAAATCGGCCCGCGCCACCGATTCACATCCCAAGGCTTCATACGCGCGCACCGCACGCGCCTGACATTCCTGCGCACAGGCATCATCAATCGGGGCCGGAACCTTGTAGGAGGTCAGCCCCGCCGTATACTTGGCACGGTAATCATAATTTCCCTCCGGCGCGCATATTTCGAGCACCGGCAAGGCCTCGCCATCGACGACACCAACCGTCAACTCCCGTCCCTCGATATATTGCTCCACCAGCACCCGCGCATCGTATTGCAGGGCATCTTCAAAGGCCGCGGGCCAGTCCTGAGCTTGAAGCACGCGATGAATGCCCACGCTCGACCCCTGCCGCACGGGCTTCACCACCAGCGGGAAAGACTGCGTTGGTTCCATGCCTTTTTCGAGCACCTCATAGGCGGGCGTGGGGATCCCGGCGGCCTCAAAGCGCTCCTTGCTGGCTACCTTATCGAAGGCAAGTCGGCTGGCGGCTACGCCGGAACCGGTGAACGGCAAATCGCGATCGCGCAAGAGCGACTGCACTTCGCCATCCTCGCCAAATTCGCCGTGCAGCGCCACGAACACGGCCGCGACATCGTCCGGCAAGTCAAGGGAACGACTCACCAGATCGATTTCATGCACCAAGTATCCGGTCGCCCGCAGCGCTTCAGCGATCGCTTTGCCTGAATTCAGCGAAACCTCGCGCTCTGCTGAAACGCCGCCCATCAGGACCGCTACCGGCTTGTCTTTTGCAATGCCACTCATATCTACCGTTTCCTAAACAGTCGTTCACGGTCGATACTGTAGCCAATTGACTGTCCCTGCCAATGCAAAGATGCGCGGATGAAGCAAAATAGCGTCTAGGCGCGGCGCGAAGCCTGCATATTGCGAGCGGCCAAGCCGGCCCACTCGGTTATTGTCTGTCCCTCGCCCGGCGATCGAATCGCCCACCCCGCAGTGATGCCTGGCGAGGTGCGCTCCTTATCCAGCAATGTTCGTAGTCGATCGAGAAAAGCTTCCACTTCTGGAAGATCGGAATGCGGCAGCAAGGCGACAAATTCATCCCCGCCCCAACGTCCGCAAACTTCACCGTCGCCCACTGCTTGGTTGAGTCCTTCCGCAACCGCCTTGAGCGCGTCGTCGCCCACCTCATAGCCCCGTGCATTCAGTTGTTTGAGGCCGACCACATCCAACATCACCACCGCCAAGGTCGCACCGTCTTGATCACAACGGCCTGCCCATTGCTCAAATTGGGCAACAAGACCGCGGCGATTCAGCAGTGAGGTGAGGGGATCCAAACACGCAGACTGTTGGAGCTGCGCAATGTAATGAAAAAGGGTAAGGACTTGATCCTGCGATAGGCGCAAATCGGCTGGCTCGTCAGGTCGCATCGTTTTCGCGATTCAACGACTCAACCAGTCGCTGCTTGGCGTCGCACGAGAGGCACAGGTGCGGCGGAGGTGGGTCCTCTTGTTCATGCTTAAGGTAGTGCCGCTTGGCATCCTGCATCAACATAATGAAACGATTAAACGGACCGCAAACCACACACAGGAATACGTGCAATCGCAAACCAATCCGCTTGCGAAGAGGCAGCTCCCAATAGTCGTCACTTGCCAAGGCTTGAGAAACTTGTTTACACCGCAGCATTGAGTTCTTTCACACCTTTGTTCTTCTTCAACCAATTCTTTTCGAGACACGCTTTCAGTCCGTTGCGCGCCCGATACAAGATAACCCACAGGTAGGTCGGCTCAACCCCTAGCTCCTGACAAACCTCTTCCGTCGACATGCCTTCCAACTCTTTCATCGTGAAGGCCAGATTCATGCGCTTATCCAATTTGGTGAGACAATCCGAGAAGACATCCCAGAATTCCTTCTGCTCGAACACTTTGCGCGGATTAAAATGCCACTTCGGCGGACGCCAATGCGGCACGCCCACCTCTTTAAACATCAAGGTGTCCTCGAATCCCTCCGGCTCGACATCCTCTAACTTCACTTCCCGGGCGGCTTTACGCAAATAGTCGATCAGCTTGTGACGCAAAATACCCATCAGCCACGATCGCTCCGAGGAACGTCCCTGATAGCGCTCCTTGGCCTTCATCGCCGCCAGAAAGGTCTCCTGCACAATGTCCTCGGCCACCGCATGGCTCTTTAAGCGGACATACGCATAGCGAAACATCACATCGCCATGCTCTTGTACCCATCTCTCCGGGTCTATGCCATCAACTGAATTCGTCAAAGTACACCTCAATTGAAATAATCTCAGGCTGGATACTAACGAGCCACCACTGGTCTGTATATCTTAAAGCGAGAGGAAGATAAGGGACAGACACCAAAACAACCCGCGCAATTTGTTTTCATTTTTGTAACAAACAAACAAACGGAAAACAAAACCGTATGCCAATACAAGGAATTGATGAGGATAAATTTTTCAATGCCCCCGTTTTTTGGGCCTATTTTATCATTATCGGTGAATTTTTACTGGTTGGCACGCCGTGTGCTTACAACAAGCATCAATAGTTAATACATGAATCTGCGATACTGACGATAGGAGTGACTGACATGATTATGACGAATAACGAAACGGCAGACCGGGCCGGAGCGCTGCCGGGAAGGGTGGACCTGCTGCCGGAAGGCGGCACCTATGAAGTGGTCTGCTCGACGGATCCGGCCTCACTGCCCGCATTGATGAAGGAGCAAGGCACGCAATTTGTGATGGTGGGCGCCGTCCTGCCAGCACGTAGCGGCGCGGAACTCTGCCGCATGCTGGGCAGTAAGGAGCAGCGCATGCCGTATCCGGTCATGCTGCTGCGCAAACAGGAGGACGGCTCTTCCACACCGCCGGAAACCCCGCTCTCGAAGGCGGCGGCCCGGGCATTGACTGCTGGCCCATTGCACCACGCACTGTGCGAACTAATGGATGAGCAGGTGGCCGATCAAACCATTCAAGACGATTTGCTGGAAATCCATCCAGGACGCCATGAGGTCAAAACAGAGGGACGCGTGATCGATTTGACGGCAACGGAGTTCAAGTTGCTCCGTCTGCTGGTCGAGCGCAAGGGCTGGGTCCACTCACGCGATCAGATCATCGAAGCGCTGCGCGGCAAGGATTACGCGTGCACGCGCCGCTCGGTAGATGTACTCGTTGTGAGTCTGCGCCGCAAGCTGGGCACGCTCGGCAAACGCATTCAAACCGTACGCGGTGTCGGTTACCGCTACCGCTCGGAATAGAAAGAGATCTTCCTACCACACACACAACACACACCACACACAGACACACACGCCGCCCGGCACCCAAAAGGCCCGACTTTGCAATGAAGCCGGGCCTTTTTGGCGTCTACCGGTCTAGAAAGTATGTCTGTCCCTCTTCCGGACCGCCCCAAGCCCCGCGAATCTGCCAGGCATCGCGCTGGCGGCCCCAACGAACGCGTGAACTCAAGCGCATGGTGACGGGCCCCGCCACGTCGGTGCGCCAGATTTCCGCATCGGCCTCCCGCATCAACCGATCCATCACCGCCCGGTCCGGCCAGCCGTGCCGATTGTAGGCGCTCACATCCACGATGACGGCACCGGGCCGCATGGCACGCAGCCAATCGGTCGACACGGTGTCCGGACGACCTTGATTGCCGATCAGCCATACCGTTGCGGCAGGATGCACCCCTTGCGCCATCATGTGATCGGCCACTACTCGCCCTGCTCCACCGGTTAATAGGACGGCATGGACGCCATGGCTGAAGCGCAAGACGATGGAGGCATCTGCCGCGCGACGCCAGCGGCCGGACTCCTCCGGGTGCAACACCTCCCACCAACCTGCGCCCCA